>RCNQ01000153.1 GCA_003731675.1 Bacteroidetes/Chlorobi group bacterium ChocPot_Mid | reverse complement strand
TATTTAATAGCAATATTGTGAGCAGTAAATTACCGGATTATATTGACGAAAAATACAATTTATTAAAATTAAAAATCAGAAAGCGATTGAAGGAATTTTCTCAAGTTCCTGAGTCAGATTATTTTTATGAACTCTGCTTTTGCATCTGTACACCACAGTCAAAAGCAAAAAATGCCATTCAGGTTGTTGAAAAACTCAAAAAATCTGATTTCCACAATAATCCCTTCAACCCAATAAATATCTTAGCTGATAAACAACATTACATCAGATTTCACAATCAAAAAGCCAAAAGATTACTAAACCTTATTGAAGATTTAACAAAAGTAAAAAATATTTTAAATTCAAAAGCATCACCTTTTGAAAAGCGAAATGGAATTAAAGAAATCATCAATGGTTTCGGATACAAAGAGTCATCTCATTTTTTACGTAATATCGGATACAGAAACCTTGCTATTCTCGACAGACATATTTTAAAACACCTTGTAATTTGTAAAGTTTTAAAGGAAATTCCAAAAATAAATTCAGCTAAACAATACTTCCATATCGAAAAGAAATTTCTGGACTTTTCAGAAAAAGTACAAATTCCATTAGATGAGCTTGATTTGTTATTCTGGAGTTATGAAACCGGAGAAATATTAAAATAAATGAAGTGGTGATTAACCTCTGGTTAAAAAATAAGTCTTCATCAAACCTTTCCCTTTTATTTCAATCTCACCTCTTTCAACGAAATCAAATCTCCCATCTCCACGAAGCAACCCTGAGGTCGCCCGTTTTTGAATTATTTTCTTGAATCTCTCTGTACATTGAATTTTGCCGACAACACCATATTCCTCCATCCTTGAAGCAGTATTTACAGCATCTCCCCACAAGTCGTAAATAAATTTCTTCTCTCCAATTACACCTGCTACAATTGGTCCACAGTCAATTCCACATCTAAAAAGAATTCTTGAATCATCTCCTGAGATGTAACCGTTGAGCTTTTCCATAGATTCCAAAGCAAAGCGGGCTGCAGCTTCAGCATGGTCTTCTCTTGCGATAGGAACACCAGCAGCTGCCATATAGCAATCACCAATCGTTTTGATTTTCTCCAAACCATACTTTTCAGCAATATGGTCAAATTCTGTATAAATTTTATTAAGTATATAAACAATTCTTTCTGGTGTTGAATTTTTTGAAAGATTAGTAAATTCGATAATATCAAAAAATACAATACTTGCAGATTTATAGCTGTCGGCAATTACTTTTTTCTTTGTCTTTAATCTTGATGCTATTAATTTTGGTAAAACGTTTTGCAATAATTTTTCAGATTTTCTTCTTTCCCACCAAATGACAAAAGCAACAATTAATAATGTTAATGCTCCAGCTATCAGTGATATTATTATTATCGAATAACTTCTTTCCCTTTTTAAATTCTGAATTTTCTCATCACTAAACTTCTTTTCAAGTCTGAATTTGCTTTCTAAATCAGCTATCTGGCTCCTTGTATTGAAATTAAAAATAGTATCTAACAGAGAAGTGTAATTACTCCAATAATAATTTGATGAATCAATATTTCTGACTTTATAAAAATATTTTGCAAGTATAAAATGGACTGTGCTGGATAATGATAAAAAATCTGATTCTTCAGCAAATTGATGGACTGAGTCAAGATATTGTTTTGCTAATGGTAAATTCTTATTTGTTTCAATATAAATTTTTGCTAAATTTATCAAATCCCAATAATATCCTGATAAATAATTAACTTCTTGATTTAATCTCTTTGCTTGTAAAGCATATTCCAATGCATCATCATATTTTTTACTTTGCAGAAAAATAGCGGATATATCTGCTAAAATATTTGCTTTCAATACCTTGTCTTCACTTGTTTCCAGTAATTTTAATGTTTGAAACAAATATATCAAAGCGCTGTCATTTAATCCTTGTTGAATATAAATTTTGGAAATATTTGCTAAATTATTGGCAATCCTAACTGTGTCCTTAAGATTTTTATTGATTTTCAACGCTTGAAAACAATATTTCTTCGAATTATCATAATCCCCAAGGTTTTTAGTAATAATACTCATATTTACATAGCAATCAGCTATTAAACCTTTATCTTGACTTATTTTTGCATAATTAAGTGACCTCAAATACATCTCCTGAGCACTATAATATTTATTCTGTCTCAAAAAAATATTGCCTAATTTTGTATAAATATTAGACTTAATATTATTATGACCTTCTTCTTTCAAATAAATATTCAGAAGCTGAGTATAATATAAATGTGCTTTGTTGTATTCCCCTAAAGTATAGTTAATAAATCCCAATGCATCAAGACAAGATTTACCATTTTCACTTGATATACTTTCAAGAGATTTTATGCAATCCTTAAATTCTTTGTTTGCTAACGAATATTCATTATTATACAAGTAATTGAAACCAAGTTTATAATGTGCATCGCTCAATCCTTCTTTAAACCTAATACTTGAAGCTAAATCAATAGATTTTTGGAACAATTCCTTTGAATTTTCTACAGAAATATTAAATAATGAATCAGCAATTTTGTTCATTATAATTACTTTTTCTTTATCATTTTTGATTTTACTTATCTTTTCATAGATTTCATCATTGCTTTTAGATTCAGCAATTACAAAACATCCCAAAAAGTAAATAAAAGTACATAAAACCCTAAATTTTTGCATAATTATATAAAAATTATAATTTTGTCAAAAAAAATATTTGAAATATAAAGAAAAATCATTAATTTGAAATGCCATTTTTTTATTTTACTAAATATTTACAGATTAAAGGAATAAAGTTATGCCACCTTTCAAAGGAAAGAAAGAAGTTCCAAAGTCTTCCACAAAACCAGCACCTCCGCTTGCACGTCAGCAAAGAGGAAATTCTGATTCCCCTGGTACTTTATTTAAAATATTCTCCAATGAGATGCCAGCAGGAGACAAAAAACCAGTTCCAATTAAAACCGGACCTAAAATTATCAGTATCAGTAATCCGAATAATGGACTGGGAAATGTAACATTCAGTATTTTAGGAATACCTCATTCATTACCTTATTCACCAGGAGCTGTTG
>RCNQ01000152.1 GCA_003731675.1 Bacteroidetes/Chlorobi group bacterium ChocPot_Mid | reverse complement strand
TGCTGAAGGATTGAAACAGCTGTAAATGTTTCGTGTTCTTGTTTATCGCTTAAAGCACCAAAAGACAGAACATCTTTAAGCTTTTCAAATAATTTCGATGGTTTGACTTTTTTAAATATGGTGATCTGTGAAGGATCTATTTCGAGAATTCCGTTAAAGTACATATTTTCTCCATTTTTAATTTATTTTGAATGCTCTGTTACTCAAGTATTTCATTAATATTGTAAAAATTCTTATTTAATTTGATATTTCATTTTTTTAAGTATTTCTTTTTTTAAAACGAAAAGTTAACAAATCAATTTTATAAGTTTAATAATTTACGAAAATTTATTAAATTAATAAATATTATTTTGAAGAATAAAATTTTTATTAAATGAGAGCAGTTATTCAAAAAGTAAAATTTGCAAAAGTCAGAGTTGATGATATAATAATTTCAGAAATCAGTACAGGCTTGCTGGTTTTATTGGCAGTTGCAGAAAATGATGATTTTTCAGTAATAAAATGGATAGCAAATAAAATTATTAATCTAAGGATATTTCCCGATTCAGATGATAGAATGAACAAATCTGTGTTGGATATCAACGGTGAGATTATGATAATATCTAATTTTACTGTTTATGGAGATGTGCATAAAGGATTCAGACCTAATTTTATGAAGTCAGCAAGTGCTGATATTTCTAAGCCAATGTATTTACAATTAGTTAACTATTTAAAGGACATTTTCCCAAATAAAGTTGCTGATGGTATTTTTGGAGCAATGATGGATATTGAATTAGTGAATGATGGTCCTGTTACTGTTATCATTGAAAAGGAAAAAGGTAATGATTAAATTAGGAATAATCAAGAGTACACAAGGAGTAAAAGGTGACTTATATTTAAGTAAATATATCGATATTAATGTTAAAAAATTGAAATTTACAAAAGTTACTGTTGGTTTTTCTGAGAAATTTTCGAAAGAATTCATAGTTGAGAAATTTGAGCAAAATAATAAAGGGTATATTATTAAATTAGATAAAATTGACACAAAAGAACAAGCTCAAGGTCTGAAAGAGCAAGCCGTTTTCATTGAAGAAAATATTATTGATGACAATGATTATTTTTCTAATCCATTTATTTTAAAAGATTTTAAGGTAATTAGCAATAATGATAATTCATATATCGGAATTGTTGAGGATATCATTATTAATTCAGTTAATAATTTATTAGTTATAAAATCAGAAAAAGGTGATATTTTAATCCCGTTTATCAATAATTTTATAAATGATGTTGATTCTGCAAAACAAATAATCAGGATTAATATTATTCCTGGATTACTAGATTTAAACACTTAATATATTGAAGAAAAATGAAAGAAAAAATGAGAATAGATATTATTACAGCTTTTCCTGAAATGATAAAATCTGTTTTGGAAACAAGCATTTTGAAGATTGCAAATGAAAAAAGTTTAGTGAAATACTTTGTACATAATCTGCACGATTTTGCCGATAATAAATTCCGACATATTGACGATACTCCTTATGGCGGAGGTGCGGGTATGTTGATAAAATGTCAACCTGTTTTTAAATGTATAGAAAGCTTATCCTCCGAAAGAAAATATGATGAAATTATTTATATGAGTGCCGATGGTGAGCCTTTGAAACAAGCAGTTGCAAATGAACTTTCCTTATGCAAAAATTTAATTATTCTGGCTGGTCATTACAAAGGGATTGACCAGAGGATTCGTGACAGACTAATAACAAGAGAAATTTCAATTGGTGATTATGTGCTGACCGGAGGTGAATTACCTGCATTGGTATTAATTGATGCGATTGTAAGATTAATACCCGGAGTTATCGGAGATGCGGAATCTGCACTTGATGATTCTTTTATGGACGGGCTTCTTGAACCTCCATATTACACAAAGCCAGCTATATATAAAGGGATGCAAGTACCTGAGGTTTTGAGGTCTGGCAACCACAAGGAAATAAATGAATGGAAGCAACAAATGGCTATGGAAAAAACCCAGAAAAGAAGACCTGATTTGTTGAATGAATAAAATTTATGGAAGATAATCGAAATTGATACCGCTATTTTGACTAAAATGAGGATTCGTCATATTTTCAATATATTTCCCAATGATGTCAAATTCGAGGTTTACTTCTTTACCGTTTTTCAATTCTTTAAAAATTGTTGAATTCCAAGTATGCGGAATAATGGCTACCATCAATTTATCGGCTTCTACCTTTGCTACTGTCAAACTGACTCCATCAATACAAATAGAACCGACTGGAACGACATATTTCCTGAATTTAGTCGGGAAGCTGACCCAAAGATTTTTTCCAGCACTTTCGGGAATAATTGATAAAACATATCCTGTACAGTCAACATGCCCTTGAACAA
The DNA here is from genome assembly GCA_003731675.1 of Bacteroidetes/Chlorobi group bacterium ChocPot_Mid. Taxonomy (GTDB): domain Bacteria; phylum Bacteroidota; class Ignavibacteria; order Kapaibacteriales; family UBA2268; genus ChocPot-Mid. Next base: position 1,349 of record RCNQ01000152.1, on the reverse strand, counting down.
GATGACCACCTAATCTGTCATTCAAACGAACTGCTCTTTCCAAATTAATTTTTTGGCTAATGTTTAATTTACCGAGTGTTGTTTTCCTAAGTGTCTCTTCCACTGCTTCTACTTCAAAGGTATCTTCCGAGAGTTTCACTACTGTCTGGCAGACACCATTCAAAGCAACAGAATCATCAATTTTAAGGTCATTCATTATTTTTCTTGCACCTATAGTGAATCTTCTGCCATTGCCAATAGGTCTAATAGCTTTTATTTCCCCTATTTCTTCAATTAATCCAGTAAACATTTTAATATAATTTGTTTTATTTGAAAATCAGTTATAGTTATTTTAAATATTTATTTGGTAAGAACAGGAGTTTCAATAATAATTTGTACTGTCCTGCAATAGCTTCTACCTTCAGATAAATCATTATCGTAAAGTAAAGTCTTGTTTCCAACAGGATTTATAATTAAATTTTGCTCGTTTACTTTCAAATACTTTTGAACTTCCTGACATCTTCTTTTTGCTAAATCGAGATTGTATTCCGGGTTACCAGTCCTATCGGTAAAACCTGAGATTGTAACTTTTGAATCTGGCATAATTCTCTTTTTAATATCATTTAATATTGGGATATGATGTGATTTAATTTCAGCACTATTGTAATCAAAAACAATTAAGAAAAATCTCTCGAGTTTTTTATCATCTTTAAGTTCGAATCTTTTTTTCTTAATCGTCAATTGTTGCAGTGAAAGTGTTTCATTTGCTTGTTTGCTTTGCCCTAATTTATCCTGAACTTTAAAATCAATTTTGACAGGTGCTTCAACCTGAGGCATAGGTTCATCTTCGAGTTGCCACATTATTTCGGTAGGCAAGTCATTGCCATCGAATTTACGAAGTTGATGCTCATTTTGTTTTACATTAATTTCCCAATTTTTTATACCAGCATCAGACTGTATTTCAGGATAAAGAGCAATAACAGGAGGATTGACCGATTTCTCAATATCCTTAAGATAAACTGGCTTGTTAATATCGTTATCTGTCATTTTTAGTTCAACTCTTTGATTTTCTACTATACCATCAACATCGTTAATGTTTCCTGGATTATCAGGGAGATTTTGCCAGCGTGTTTTAATCTGGTTTGGTTTAATGTCCCAAACAGTAAGCAGGTAATTCTCTACAGCTTTTGCTCTTTCTTCAGAAAGTTTAAGATTGTTTTTCTCATTTCCTGAGTTATTATTACATCCGACAATTATTATATTTTTGTTTGGTTGTTTACTTAATCGAGAGCCGATGATGTTAAGTAAATTATAATATATTTCAAGTGTATTCCAAGGCAGTGACTCTTCCGAAAAGCTTTTTATTTCGT
>RCNQ01000011.1 GCA_003731675.1 Bacteroidetes/Chlorobi group bacterium ChocPot_Mid | reverse complement strand
TACCAACAGCAATACCACTTGCACCATTGACTAACAACGTTGGAAAAACTGTTGGCAATACTGTTGGCTCTTGCAAAGACTCATCAAAATTCGGTACGAAATCAACTGTATTCTTTTCAATATCCCTGAGCATTTCAGTTGCAGGCCATGCCAACCTCGATTCAGTGTATCTCATTGCCGCAGGAGAATCACCATCAATCGAACCAAAATTCCCTTGACCGTCAACCAACGGATATCTCATTGACCAATCCTGAGCCAATCTTACCATTGCTTCATACACAGAAGAATCACCATGAGGATGAAACTTACCTAAAACTTCACCGACAACCCTTGCTGATTTTTTATATGCTTTGTTTGGTTGAACACCTAGCTCATGCATTCCGAAAAGTATTCTTCTGTGGACAGGTTTTAAACCGTCTCTGACATCTGGTAATGCTCTTGAAACTATTACAGACATTGAATAGTCAAGATAAGAATTTTTTATCTCATCTTCAAGGTCAGTTGGTACAATTTGTTCTCTTGCTAATAAGCTCATAGCTTAAATTTCCCCCTCAAAAAATCTCGAAAAAAATAACTTACAAAAATACGAAAAAAACCTCAATTATTCTAAGAGAATTTGAATAATATTAATAAAATAATACATACGTAAGCCAATATTTTTCAACATATTATGCGATTGTTAAGATTTTGTGGAGTTCTTTTTCTATGATATCGAAATTATATATTAATATTTACTAATTTCATGACAATATCTTTACCTTTAATCTTAATAAAATTATTTCGAAGATATTAAATTCAATAAAATTAAAAACAAAACATTTCACTTTTAATTGTTCGTTAATTAACAAAAAAATATCTAATCCTTTATCGTTCTCTTCTTAATCATACCACCTTTAATATCATTTATAGTTACCATTGTCATAAAAGCTTTGGGGTCAATTTTCTGAACTTCCTTTTTCAAGCCCTGCAATTCCAGTCTCGTCATAACAGTATAAAGCATTTCTATCGGTTCAGGTTCTTCTCCTTCCTTAGAAAAACCTCGCTTACCAGTCAGTACAGTTACACCTCTTCCCAACTTATTAATTATCATCCACCGTATCTCATCAGAATATTCAGATACAATATGAACACCTGTATATTCCTCAACTCCTTCTATAACAAAATCAGCTGTTTTCGATGCCGCTAAATATGTCAGAATTGCATACAACGCCTGTTCCACTGACAGCAAATAAGCCGCAACAATAAACAATAAAATATTAAAACCCGCAATAAAATCACCTACAGTAAAACCCATCTTTTTACTTGTGAATATTGCCAAAATTTCTGTGCCGTCAATTACAGCACCACCTCTGATCGACAAACCAATACCTGCACCCAAGAAAAAACCACCAAACACCGAAACAAGCAATTTATCATTAGTCATTACCGGAAAATCTATAGCAAATAATACCAATGCTAAACACCCGATAGCCAATATACTCTTCACTACAAACCACTTCCCTATCTGCGTAAATCCAAATATGAAAAAAGGGATATTAATCAATAAAATTAATAAAGGCAAAGAAAAACCTGTCTTAATAGATACTAACAAAGAAATGCCCGTTACACCTCCATCAATAAAACCGTTTGGCAGTAAAAAACCTTTTAGCCCAAAACCTGCAGAAAAAGCTCCTAATAAAATGTATATAGTGTTACTAAAATAATACGAAAAGCTTACAAGAGTTTTTCTCGTCTCTTCTGTACTACTTTGATTCTTCAGCTTTTTGTACCTCCCAGACCGCATCGAAGCTATTTTATATGCGATATTAAATAAAAAAGGATTCATTTATTACCCAATCATAAATCAATAATTATTTAAATTACAAATTATTTCATTAAAATACTAATTCACAATAAAAAATCAATATTCACTTCAAAATTTCATTAATTAATATTTTAGCAGTAATTTATATTTTTTTCAAAAACAAAAACAACATAATGATAAAAAAATTTTTAATTTATACATTATTTCTACTCTCATTAAGCACTACTTTGCTATCGCAAACAGTAACAGATTTGCGTGCTTTATTCAAAAACGGACAAACCTTCTTAACATGGAATTCATTACCAAATAAGAAAATCACTTATTATATTTATCATTCACTAACCCCTATTACAAAGGAATCAGATATCAATAAAGCAAATTTCCTTGCTAAAGTTGAATCAAATTCAACATTAAACAAAAGACTATCAGAACTTCTTGGAAAAAATATTTATTTTAAAATTGATGACATAGGCAATCCATTGAATGACACAAAAGAATTATATGTTCACACCCCTACTCTCGATGGACCATATTATTATGCTGTTGCTGTTTTAGTTAATGATAAAATCATTCCCACTGTCATCCTTGGAGAAAATTCCTTGAAAAATCCTGTTTATGAAAAAATTGAACCTGTTTCAGCTGTTTATCAACTTTCTATTGATACAATGGGATTTAAACAAAACATTTACACTCACTGGGTAAACAAATTCGAAAACATCTTCTACCCGGCAATGACATCAACTTATTGCTTTGCTTATAATTTTTCTGTAATTGAAAAATCGAAAAAAGCCAATTCTCCTTTGATTGTAGCATTGCACGAAAGAACTGGTAACTTGTTTACCAACAGCAAAGGAACTTCAAACCCCGATGAAATCATACTTTCTCCTGATGACTATCTCCCTAATGATATTCTTCACTCTTATTGGTTCGGTTATCATCAAAACTTAAATATCTTTAACCCTTCTGAAACCCCAAAAGATGGAATCATTATTGACTATACTGTCCGCAGAGTAAAATGGACTATTGATTGGGTTGTAAAATACTTCTCAGTTGATACAAACAGAATCTACCTCTCAGGTGGCTCAATGGGTGGTTCCGGAGCAATTCTTATGTCATTCAGCTTCCCTGAAAAAATTGCCGCTACATACACTGTAGTGCCTAAACTTGACTATTCCTTTATTTTTGACCCAAATAGTAACAGCATTTACAACGCCAACAAACCCAGAAGAAAAGTTATCAGCCGACTTTGGGGTGAACTTGAAACTAACCTAATGACAAATGACAGCATGCCAGTTTACAACAGACTTAATGCTGGACTTTTGGCTACCAAAATAGCATCAAATAAAAGCCTACCCTATTTGTTTTTAACAGCAGGTAAAAATGACAATATTGTTGGCTGGGCTGAAAAACTTAACGTTATCAAAAAATTCAACGATTCACGTCTGGGCTTCACATTCTTCTGGGATAGTAGAAATCATTCATCAAACAGCACTATGGAATTCCAACCCGAGGATGATATTAATAAAATATTCAAATACTCCTTAAATAAAAGCTATCCTGCTTTTTCCAATTGTTCAGCCAACGGCAACCCGGGCAATGGTTTACCTGAAGACGGCGACTTATACGGTACTATTAACGGCTTCTTAAACTGGGAAAATATTGTTGATGAACCAGACTACTATGAAATTTCATTGAATTCAAAAACTCTCAATACTACTCACGGAACAATCAAAAATCCCGACTCCATCTTCACTGATATCACACTAAGAAGACTTCAAAAATTCAAAGTAAGCAAACATTACTCATACTACTACCAAAATATTAGTCTGAATAATAAAGTTCTGCAGGATGGTTATATAGATGCCGACAAATCAAATCTGATAACCTTAAAGAACATATTAATCACATCAAAAGGAAACAAACTTATTATAATCAGATTCGATAAAGAATAACTAAAATTTATATCCGACTGAAACACCCAGATTATAATTTGTAGTATTCTCACTTGCATAAAAAAGAGAAACACCAATCTGTGGAATTACTAATAATTTATCATCAATATTATACATCACTTTCAAACCCAGTGAACTGCTTAATGTCTCCTGAGGACCAAAATAATCATAACCCAACGGATGAATGTATGGTACTAATGTTACATATTGGCTCAAAGGCAAATGCAAATTCACACCTTCAGGTAACATCAAGGCAAAAATAGTTGAAACTCCATAAAATGCTGATGAACTCTCTCCATCATCTTCTGCAATTGCATCCAATGCATAACCTAACAAATGTATTCCACCAACAAGACCGCCAGTTGAATGCAATGCGAAATTCCTTCCATCTCCACCCAATAAAACAGAATAATTTAAGCTAACGTTCTTACTGATAAAAATCTCCAAGTTCAAACCTACCATATCACAACTTCTTGTCTCAAAGAAACTCTTATTGTAAGTTGCAGTTAAAATAACTTTATCTTTAGCGATAACATTTTGGCACAATACCAAAACTATTATCAAGCTTATAAACATTAATTTTCTCATAAATTCCTCATCCATTCTTACCAATTTTACGAAATAAATGAAGAAAAGTTAAAACATTAACTATTACTTTAATTATTACTATAAAAAAAATCCCCACCAAAATTTAGTGAGGATTTTTTTAAATATACAAAATCCCTTTTACCAAGCATAACCGATTGAAGCATTCAAGCCAAAAGCTCCTGGCTCAAAATCTGAGCCATTCAACACCGGGAATTCCAATAATATCCCCGCTTCAAGCACAAAAGCATCCCATATCCATTTGTAATTCGCTTCTCCACCGATTCTGAAAATTGTACCGTTTTTTAGCTTTGATGCATCTTGCTCATTATCAAATGATAAATATAAAATTGATGCTCTCGGACCAACACTAAATCCTTGAATTGGCTTTTGTCTGGTCTTAAATAAATCAACATACCAGCGGTATGAACCACCAACACCAATACCTAACCATGTGCCTCCTGATGGATGCGAATAAGCTAGCAGACCACCGACAGTAAATGAATTAGTTGGTGATAACTTCTGCTCATATTTCGCATTAATTATTCCATTTATTAAAAAATTCAATGGCTCTACAGTTATTGCTTCATTATACGAAGACCTTTGTGCTGATAGCTTATCAGGTACAATGGATATAGCAATTGCTGCTATCAATAATACTAATGATATTTTTAACTTCATAATTCCTCCTTGTTTTACAATTAATAATTTCTCTTTCTTATAAAAATGATAGTTGCAATTATAACAAATTCTCTCCAAATAAAAAACTAAAATACATAATTCATTGAAATTATTCAAATTCTGTACTTTTCCACATCACCACATTTTTTCCACAATTTTTTCAACAGCAATTAATGACATAAAAATCTCATTGAACTTCCTTAAACTCCTCCATATCTTTCATTTTCCGTTTTTTCTCTTCTCTCACCATCTTTTTCCGTCTTTCAACATTATAATTCTTAGTCTGAATTAATACAACATGTGGTCTTATCACACCTCTTGCTCTTAATGTGTCTTCAGCATGAACATATCTTTTCAGACCACCAGGTAAATTCCATCTCGAATTTTCAGGAATCTGACACAAAGGTATTAAAGCCCATTCAACTGACATAGGGTCCTTAGGAAGTTCGAGTATTGTGTCCTTATTTGATTTTAATTCCAGCCAAGGTCCACCTCTTTTACGCGAAAAATCAAAGTAATCAATAATGATAACCGGAGTTCCCGAAAGCGGAATTATTTTACGTGTTGAGTCACGTTTATAACCTTCCCCCCAATAAAAAAGCCACCTTGCATCTTCCATAAACTGCCTGCAACAAGAGTGTGATACTGGTCGCCCCGGCATAGCGAACTGATGAAAAGCGTTACCTGCATTAGCATGAAAATTGAAGTTATAGGGCATTACCCAAGAACTGTCAAGTGATGAGCGGTGCTCCCTCTCCTTCCATACCAATGAATACCTCCCCGGATATGTCTGTGTTGTCTCCTTTCCAGTATTAGTAGCCGCAAACCTTACCAACTTACCATATTCATACGCCGCATACGCCTGAAAAGCATTCGATACTATAATAATCTTAGGTATATGCCTTGCTTCCCAATAAAATGCTGGGAATATTGAATATGCTCTCTGGTCACTAATAAATGTATCAGGAATTACCAGCTTCTCTCCCGGTCTCAGATATATCAATTCTTCTCTGTGCAATGTCCTGAATGTCTTATTCTTTGCCCAATTATTCCCATCGTAAAGATATTCCTTAAAAATCTGATTCCTGTGCTCCATATCACGAATCATTGAATGATTATATCTTATCAATGGAAATGTATCATGTTTGGCTATTGCTTCAAACTTCAGCATTTCATCAGTCTGCTCTAATGTTAATGTATCTGCATCTATTGAAGCATAGCTCCTGTCTATTAAATCACATCCAGAAAGAAATAAAATAATAAACACAATAAATAAATATTTTCTTACCATTAAAAAAACTTTTCCTTCTTCTTGATTCATCGCAAAATCAAACATTAAATATAAAACTACAAAAATATAAATTATTTATATTTTGGCAAGAAAGAAATATCAATAATTCATCTTAATTCAAATTAAAAGCGAAACAATAAGATTTTTTACTCAATCCTCAATAAAAAAAGCATCATCTATTGGAGGAGTTTTTATTAATTCCCTTATGTAATTCCTGATTTTTTCATCACCATTTATTATATGAGCCACCTCATCTGTAATATCAATCATCTCCATATTATCACTAACAGAGTATAATTCCCACTTTGAAACAATCATTGAAACATT
>RCNQ01000151.1 GCA_003731675.1 Bacteroidetes/Chlorobi group bacterium ChocPot_Mid | reverse complement strand
TCACAAGGTCGAAGAAGAAATTAAAAATAAAATTGGAAGATGTGACATACACATACACACTGAACCCGAAAAAAATTAGAATTGAAGAATCTTTCTTCTTGTATTAGAAAACGAAACTTTTACATTGTCAATTTAATTTCTATAAAAAATATATGAAAGCTATTCAATTGAGAACTCAACAGTAACGACAGCTTTAACAGATTTCTCAATAGTACTCAAATCATATTCGCCATAATCCGATACATCAACAGAATTGACTGGAGTAATCTGGAAGACTCCCTGTTTAGCTGATTTTAATTTTCCTACTTTACTACCACTATTCGTAGCAAGTTGCTCAGCTCTTTCTCTGGCGTCCTTTGTTGCCTCTCCCAGCATCTTCACTTTCAAATCATTAAGTTTCGTGTAAAAAAATTGGGGAGGTTCTGAAAATATCTCGATGCCTTTTTCAATCAGCGATGTTGCTTCATTAGCTAATATCTGAATAAGTTTTATATTCTTTGATGATACTTTGATATTCTGGTCAAGCTCATATCCAATAATTATATTTGTGTAATTGCCTTCATCATTGACTTTAAAAATCTTTTGAGAATTAACAGAGGATATTGTAATTTCCTCAGACTTAACCCCCTTGGACAACAAATAATCCTTAGCTGTCTGTATATCACTTTTTAGTTTATTATATGCTGTAACCATATTTTCAGACCTTGTCCTGATATTACAATGCCAAACTCCTAAATCAGAGACAATAGTTCTTTCAGCATAGCCCTTTACTTCAATTGTTTGGCTTCCACTCTTCATTTCCTTTAAAGCCCCGGAAATAAATAATGCAGAAACTATTAGACCTATTGCTAAAAATAAGCCAAACATAAAAAGACCACCTGTATTTGCTTCATTGTCTTTCATATAATACCTTATAAATTTTATCAAAATGAATATTTACCAAAATTAACAAATAAATCAAATTACTACAAACATATTTTCTATTCTTTGATTATCTTGATTGTTTTTATGTGTTTCAAATCATCTATTATCAACATATAAATACCATCAGATAAATCATTGAAATCAATATTCAATATTTTGCTTTCCAAAGAATTGTTTCTAAAAATCAATTCTTTTTTTATTTCTCCCAGCACATTAACAATTAAAATTTTAAAATATTCTGATGGAATATTAATTTGCTCCATATTGTTGATTAATTCTAAACGCAGTGAGTTTTTTACAGGGTTTGGATAAATTTTAATCATTCCACTGAAATCAAAATCAGTGACAGAAATTATCTTTTTAGTATCGAATCTGAAACTTTTGCTCCATTTACTCTCATTACTATCATTTAGTGCTTTTACTTTCCAATAATATGTGGTGCTATCATCTAATTGATAAAATATTTCATTACTATCAACCTGCTCATTTACTATTAATTCAATATATGAAGAGTCCATTGAAAGATTAACCATATAATAATTTGCACCATTGACTTCTTCCCAACTTAATTTACCTGTTATCTCCTGTTCAAAACTCAAATCAGCAGGACTTATCAAAGCTGGACTTTCCAATTCTGTTATAAATTGATTTGCATCAGTCCAATAAACGCTGTCCTGACTTATTTCTGCACCTACTTTCCAATAATAAACAGTGTTGTAATTCAGATTTTGATAGTCGAAATATTCATCCTGAATTCCACTTAAATCAAAAATACAGTCACTGAAATCAAATCTATCAGATACCTTCAGGTAATAAGATTGAATTGAAGCATCTCCAGACCATTGCAATCGCCCATTAACATTTATTTTCTTTCCATAATCAACAGGTTCAAGTAATTCAACAAGTTTATTATTCATTTCATCGGTTGTTCTAAATCTCCATATCTCCGACCAGTCACTTTGCTTCAATCCCGCTTTGGCTTTGACTCTCCAATAAATCAATGTGTCTAATGGTAAATCCTTTACTAATTGTTCATTGTTGTAGATGGAATCTTTCTCTAACCAGACATTCTTAAAATCATCTTTAAAAGCAAATTGTAAATGATAATATTCTGCACCTGAGGAATATGACCAAGTAAACAAAGCATTCATTTTTATACCTTGTGAATTATTAAAAGGACTAACTAATTTCGTTGGTTCCAGCAATGTTGTAAAACTCCTTGTTGATGACCATCTGCTGGTATCGGTTGTCCTTACTGCACGCACATGCCAATAGTACTCTGTGTTATACTTTAAACTGTCATAATATAGAATATTATCTGTAAGACTGTCTTTCCTTAGTACAATAACCTTAAATAATGAATCCTTTCCGATTTGAATTTGATAACTTGTTGCACCTGGTACAAAATCCCATGCAAACCAACATTTTTTATCAAGATTGATTCCACTATCAGCCGGTTCAGTTAAATTCGGAATCATCATTTCTGTTGTAAACTTATACTTTTCAGACCATCGGCTTGTATCCGTTTCTCTGAAAGCGGCAACCCTGTAATAATGAACTTTGTTGAATTTATTTAATTCAACAGTATCACGATTATCAAGGCATTCTTTATTAAAATAGACTATATCATTAAATGAAGAATCATTAGCAATCTCTATCTTATATCCTGTCGCTCCTGCAACACTGCCCCAAGTAAAGATAGAATTAACATAAACTCCATATTGATTATTTTTCGGAGTATTCAATATTGGTGGTGATAATTCTGTAATAAAATTAAAAACAGCAGACCAATCAGATGTATCTGTCGAATTCTTTGCTTTAACCCTCCAATAATACCTTTTATTGTAATTAAAATTGTTAAAACCTAATTTGTCAATATCTGAAGTAGTTGTATTTATAACTTTATTAGAGAAAGTACTGTCATCACTAACTTGAACTATATAGCTATTCGCACCAGTAACCTTTGACCAGCGTAATGTATCGTTTATCAATACACCTATTTTATTGTTCGAAGGATAAGTCAAATTTACTCTTCCAAGTACTACACTACCAAGAATAACCTCTCCAAACCCACTGAAATTGGCACTTAACTCACCTGTACCACTATTATAGGTTGTATTCAATTCAGTAAAACTACCCGTTGTTTCTTTGTCTCTTTTATAAATTTTCAAATTTGATGGATTATCAATCCCGTTAAGTTCACTGATTTTAATCGCTATCGTTCCCACAATTTGATTTAATCCAGATTTTCTTATAACCCATCTGTATGGGGCTAACATGTTAAAATCAGCTCCACTGAAACTACTTTCTGGTGGAGCATAATCATGCCTTTCGACTGTTAATTTGCCTGTGCCGGTGTAAGAACTAATGTTTATTTTTACTTTTGTTTTCTCCTTATCCCCGCTACCATTAAAATCATATAATCCATTACCAATAATATTCTGGCTGAATACATTCATTTTGGTCACATGCTTATAAACTCTGTATAATGCCAAGAATTCCATCAGCGAAAATTCAAGATTAACAGTACCATCTACTCCAACTTCTGTTATTTTGTTCTCACCCCAATTAATAAGAGTATTACCATTCATTAACCTTTGAGCATTACCTGAATTTTCACTAAAAATCTCAGGAATGTGGCTATATTCCCATATCTTTGTTACAGTTTTACTACTGACATTCATACTGTATTCAACTGCCCTTGAATATTGGTGTGGCTTTAAATTCCCGTTATCATACATTAAATAATTCCCATTGGGTAACACCTTAATTGCATGTTGATGAGAAAAACCAAAAAACCCGTTTATTGTATCATTAATAAAACCAAACTCATTGTTCTTGCACTCGTTTCCACCCCATCTCCATAATATCTGACCAGTCGTTTTATTTATTTTTGTTATTTCATCTAAATGTCTGCAACTAAGCAATAAATTCCCATCTAAATCAACATCAATAGCATTTGCGTGTGTAAAATCTATGTTCGGTTGTGTCAAATCAATATCACTTGTAACATCCAAAATACTAAAATGTTCAAAACTGTTCCAGCTCCAATAAAGATTCCTGTTGCCATCAACTTCAAGCAAAACAACTCCTTCCACATTTGCATTGCTTTTACCACCATCAACTATTCCACTCAAATCCATTACTCTTTTTTCTAACCCAAGAAGTATATAATGCCCGTTATCGAGTACTTCCATATCATGAAAATCAAAACTCCATCCAACAGGAGGACGTACAGAGTCAACAAACGTAAGATTCTCAGTAAATATCCAAAAAGCTGAATCCCTGTAACAGCTCCAATTCCCGTTCCTCAGCATTTTCCATACACTCCCATTTCTTAATCTCGCTGTTGAATCAATATGCCTGATTACTCCATAATTATCCACCAACCCAAAAAAACCATTATTGCCGATGTCAATTTTTAAATATCCAGGAGACGGTTCATTCAAAGTGGTTACAGACCAAAAATTCTGACCATTTAATTCAATAGTCAGAATTACAAATAATAGAATAAATAATGTGGTTTTATTTTGCATATATAATCCCTTAAAAAATGAATACATTATTCGCTTTTAACCATTTTATATAGCTTTGTTCCATCTTCAGTCTGAATAAATATGTTGTAAATACCTGAGCTTAACTTATTGCAGATGATTCTTATATCATTACTTTCCGGTCCAATAATATACTTGGCAATTTCTTGCCCTTTTATATTGAATATCTTAATTTCTATCTTACTTTTTAAAGCAATTTTCTTACTGATGAATATTTCATCTTTGAAAGGATTAGGCGATATTTCAAAAATAAAAGAATCATCATTATGACTCTTAACATCTATACCTTCATCAGTCCTGAACGAAAAAACATTACTCCATCTGCTATGCGTACCATCTCCATTCGCCCTTACCTGCCAGAAATACTTCAAATTCGCTTCAAGATTATATTCATAATAATTAACAATAAGATCTTTAATATCAATTATTTTATTTTCCAGAACTCCTTCGGCATTTATCAAAGAATCTGAACTTAAAATAAAACTATAATCTGTAGCACCTTTAACACTTTCCCAACTAATCTTTCCTGAACAAGGCAATAAACTATCATTTTTTATAGTAGAAATAACAGTTTCCAGCTCAGTTTCAAAAAACCATATATCAGACCATTTAATATTCTCGGTTTCATCTTCTACCCCTACACGCCAAAAATACTTGGTATAATAAGCTAAATCCTCATAAAAAAAACTGTTGGTATCTAATACTCTGTTAATTACTATCTGTGAAAAATCAGGATTTTTCGATA
>RCNQ01000150.1 GCA_003731675.1 Bacteroidetes/Chlorobi group bacterium ChocPot_Mid | reverse complement strand
AATGTATAATGAATAATGCAAGTTCGGGAGTTTATTTCTATACAATGAAAGTGGGCTCATTCTCAGAAACAAAGAAAATGTTACTGATGAAATAGAAATTAAAATCTTTGTAGGGACAGGGCTTGCCCTGTCCGAAAATATTTTATTACGCTATTGACAAATTATTATTATTATTATTATTGTGCAGCTAAAAGTAAATGAGTAAAAAAAATGAAAACAACTCAATCATTTCATTCAACAAATAAGTTTTGGGCAGTAAAATTTTTTATCTTGTTGATATTGACATTTATAATCACCACAAGCTGTGATTTAACCGATCCGAAGAAAGACAAACCAAAACCCGAAGGCTATCAGGAAGATATTCCGTGGCCAAGCCTTGCCGATTCGCCCTGGCCGATGTTTCATGGCAATCCATTAGGAAGTAACAGAAGCAAATATGAAGGACCAAAAAGCGGGATTATTGAATGGACACAAGACAGCGTATTTATGCTTTCGGGGATTGTAATTGGTAAAAATAATATGATTTATGGAATGTCTCAAAGTCCTAAGATCAAAGCTTTTTGCCTGAATGGTAATACGGGGGATTTTGTTTGGGAAAATAAAACTATGACCAATAGTCTTACCGAGACGATTACAAGTCCGACAATACTTACAGATGGGACAATAGTTGCTGTTTCAGGAACTCAGGGTGATGTTATGGCTTTTACTACCAAGGGAGAAATTAGATGGAAGTATAAATCAAATAATAGTATTTGGAATATGGGAATTGCTGTTGGAAAAGACGGAATGATTTATTTTACAACAAGAAATTCGTTAATTACAATTAATCAAACAGGAAATCTTGAAGGGTCTTTTCCTATAAATTATCAGATTAACCCTGTCACTAAATTAATTTTTTCTCCTGACGGAAAAACAATATATATGCAGGGAAGAGATGTTTCATTAATTTCTTTTGATGTTGAGAATAAAAATGTGAAGTGGACTTTTGGGAATTTAGGGCTTGAATCATATCCATTTGTTGATGCACAGGGAAATATTTATTTATTAACAAAGGACATTAACTCAAACAATAAACATTCATTATATTCTCTAACTCCGGATGGCAAAATCAGGTGGACATATGAGCATAATAGCAGTATTTTAACAGAAAGCGATCAGGTTATGACAATGGATTATGAAGGCACAACATACTTTGCTTATGATACACTTTATGCAGTTGACTATCAGGGTAAATTAAAATGGAAGAGAGCATTTGATGGTTTTTCTTCCGGCGTATTATTAACAGATAAAAACAATAATATTTATATAATTTCATTGTGGAATAATAAAGCCAATTTATTATCCAAATTTGATAAAAATGGTAATAAAATTTTCGAATCACAACTTCCTGCAGATAATATGCCTGGATTTGCATCAATATCTGAAAGTGCAAAAATGATTGTTACTTCATTCCGGTGGGCAAAAAATTGGATTTATTCAATTAAATGATAAGAAGGTATAATGAGTAAAAAAATTATATTCTTATTTTACATTTGTTTTAAAATTTACGCACAAGAATCAAATCCTTATTTTATGTATGAGTTTTTTATTGGTACAACAAATTCTATGGAAAACTTTCAAACTGATTTTTACTTCAATGCTGTTTCTGATGTTTTTAATATTGAAAATGGTTTTGTGAATTTTACAGATAATTACAATAATGAAAAATATAGTATTACAGGAAATTCACCTTTATCAATGAATATATGGAAAGGTCTTGAATTTTACTCAAGTAATTAATACAACTTGAATCCCTTGGCTTATGGTAAATACAAAATAACAGTAAACAATGGTTACTCATATTTTTATTTTGATTTAAGAGATTGTAATTATCCATTTGACCCCTATAAAGGAAAGCATGATATTTGGTTTGTTTATGATTTAGCAAATGATAGATTTTTTTGGAGCAGAGAAATGCAAGTAACTTTTAATTTGAATGCAGATTGCTGGCAATATATTCCTGATGCAACAACAATAGGAATTTGGCAGAATAATGCCCTTCAACAAAATCTTGAATGTTTTATTATTCCCCCTAAAAATATCACTTTAACTTGGGATAATAATTATCTAAAAATAAGTTGGGATAGAATAGATCTGGGAAATGTTGAATCATACTATATCTATAAAAAAGTAGAAGGATGTGAAGAAGTTTTAGCAAGAATAGAACCGCAGGCAAGTGGGGGTGACAGGCAAACATGGACAGATTATAGTGTAACAAAACCCAAAAGAACAGACCCAATGTTCAAGATAGATTATCGAATCAGGACGAAAACCACAAATGGAATTTTCAGTAATTACAGTTCTAAAAAAGGTATATACGGAAACACAGGAATATGGAAGAAAAACATTGTAGAAGAAGAAGAAAATGTCAATTATAAATTATGTCAAAACACACCGAATCCATTCAATCCAAGTACGACAATAAGTTTTACAGTTCCCAATGATGAGTTTATTACATTAAAAGTATACGATGTGCTTGGAAATCAAGTAGCAACTCTATTAAACGAACGAAAACCGGCGGGAATGTATAATGTACAATGTATAATGAACAATGTAAGTTCGGGAGTTTATTTTTATACATTGAAAGCGGGCTCATATACAGAAACAAAGAAAATGTTGCTGATGAAATAGAAATTAAAATCTTTGTAGGGACAGGGCTTGCCCTGTCCGAAAATATTTTATTACGCTATTGACAAATTATTATTATTATTATTATTATTATTATTTTGCAGCTAAAAGTAAATGAGTAAAAAAATGAAAACAACTCAATCATTTCATTCAACAAATAAGTTTTGGGCAATAAAATTTTTTATCTTGTTGATATTAACATTTATAATCACCACAAGCTGTGATTTAACCGACCCGAAGAAAGACAAACCAAAACCCGAAGGCTATCAGGAAGATATTCCGTGGCCCAGTCTTGCCGATTCTCCCTGGCCAATATTTCAGCATGACGCACAAAATACAGGAAGGAGTAAATTTAGCGGTCCTCAATCTGGAGCTAAAATATGGGAATATGATTCAGTCAGTATCGAAAATGGAATTGTAATAAGTAAAAATGGTTCAGTAATTTTTATGACAGGTAATTCTCCTTTTGGTAATGGTAAAATATATTCTGTAAACCCTGATGGTTCTTTAGGTTGGAATTATAACACTAATAATCAAGCAAGCGGAACAACTTCTCTCGTTATGAATGACGGTAAAATTATTAGCTCGACTTATATTGGTGGGAAAATTATTGCTCTTGATCAGAAAGGCAATGAGATTTGGAATTACAATACAGGTGGGTACATAAATTGTGTTAATTTGACTGTTGGTCTGGATGGTTCAATTTATTTTGTTGATACCTCACGTACGCTTTATGTATTAAATTCAAATGGGAAACTTCAATGGACGTTAAAGATTGAGCATTCAGTGTTTGGTAATGGAATAAATCCAAGTTTAGCATTTTCGCCTAACGGAAAAATACTTTATACAACTGGTAACAAAAAAGCCCTTTATGCTGTTGATATCCAAACTCAAAGTGTATTATGGACTTATGGGGACAATTTTAATGTTTCACCGCCTGTAATTGATAACAGTGGAAATATTTACTTGTGTGGAAAACCAAAGAGTGATGAACGTACATCTATAACTAAACTAAATTCTAACGGTGCTAAGCTATGGGTAAAATATTGGGGTAATGATAATGAACCATATTTTTATTCGCCTACAATTGACAGAAATGGCAACATTTACTTTGGTTATGATTCTCTTTATTGCATTACATACAATGGTAATCTAAAATGGAAAGTTGATCTTTTTGATAGTGATAACGGAAGCATATTGTCCAACTTAACTTGTGACATTAACAATAATGTTTATGTGCCGGTCGAAATGGAAAATTACTCCAGTAAAATAATGGCTTTTAATTCTGATGGACATATTATTTGGCAAAGTGGACTTTTAAAAGGACATTCGGGAGAGTCACCTGCACTATCTGATGGCAAAATGTTTTTCCCCACATACAGGTCGTCTAAATTGTATTTGATTCAATAGAAGGAATCTTAAAATGAAATTACATTATGTTTTTTTAACTTTTATAATATTATTAAGTATTTCGGTTTTTGCTCAAGAAAAATTATTATATAAAGAAGAAATAACTTTAGTTGTTGAGGGATTTAAAGATTCACCGACTGTTACTTATACTTTAGAAGCAATTGGTACTTTATGGGCAAATTCATCAATTTCGACAGCATATAAAATTGCTGAGGAAATAGTAACTGGAAACTCTACATCTCAAGAACATAAAGGTTATCGAATTTTTTGGGAAGAAGCACCTTATGATCCATTCGCTCACGGATTTTATAAATTAAAAACGAATATAAACACAAATTATGTGTATTTCGATTTTCGTGACTGTCAGTTTGCAAACCTAAGTTTTACTCCAAAGTATAGTACTGATTTTAGGATTAAATATAATGCCGTTACTGACAAATTCAGCCATCAAGATAATTCTGCGTCAACTTATACTGAAATACCTGATAAAGGTTTAGTAAGAATTTGGGAAATAAAAAACGGGAATCCAATAACATCATGTTTCCAAAATTTCTGGCAAAATTGTCTTGTTATAATAGACGATGGGACAGACAATCCGCAATTAATCTGGGGACCGATACCGGATTTTGAAGCGACTGGTTATAAAATTTATCGAGCAATTGGTAATTCATCAGGTC
>RCNQ01000149.1 GCA_003731675.1 Bacteroidetes/Chlorobi group bacterium ChocPot_Mid | reverse complement strand
ATAAACGAGATACGAGGTATTAACCGTGTAACTTATGATATTACGAGTAAGCCGCCTGGGACTATTGAGTGGGAATAGTACCATATATTAATATATATTAGTAAATATCGATGAATACTAAGTGTGGGTCTTATTTCTTTAATATCGTTTATATCTCTTTTAGTATAATTTAAGATAAAATTTGAATCTAATTTGAACCTAAAATTAAAGTAAAAAGAACTTAGTTTACAAGAATATTTTTAAATATTTAACTCCTTCAGGATAAAACTTGGAGGAGTTTTTTTATTTTTAGAATCAAAAAAAAATATTTTATGTTTCCCTTTCAAGCTAACCTAATATGACTTAATTTAGCATTCGTAAATACATTATAATTCAGTCACTTATTAGGAGCAGGAAATGGACGAAAACCAAAGAAAGTATCCACGAGATTATTCGTATTACGAATGGAGCGAAAACGTATTTAAGGAAATCGAAACGAAAATAGCAGATGCAGAAACATCAATTCGTAAGTTCTCGGATTTAGTTGATTCGAGCCCCCAACATGCACTTGAATTTTATTCACAAGACCTGTGCATTGCAACTCACATTTTATTAGAATTGCGAAATTTTCAAATCAAATTAGAAGGGCATCCATCGTTATCTTTAATTGATATTATTAAAGATACAATGGGCAAATATCTTAATTCATATAAGAACCGAGATTTTCAAGCGACATCTAACAATCTTATTACAAATGCAATCAATATCTACCGTAATATGGCTTATGCAAACTTATACGAAATGTTTGAAAGAGCTACAAAACTTTATGCAAGAATTAAACAACCAAATTTTAATAATCCAGAGGAGCAGATATGAGTACCATTTCACCAGCAGTCGAAGACAAACAATATCTTATCAACAAATTAACTGCACAAATCGAAAGACTTGGCAACAAGAACGAAAGACGTTTAACGAAAATCGTTAAAATAAACGAAAAGTTAAATGACAAGCGTGAATCAATCAGCAATTCCGAAGATTCAGTAAATGTACTTTCTAAGAAAGTTACAGAGAAGAACCAGAGAGATAAAGAATTATTTGAAAAAGGACTTGAACGAAGAAATAACCGATTAAGCCGTTCAGAAAAGAGATTAGCGGATTTGACAGCACGAGTAGAAAATTACAGAATCTCAATTCAAGAATGGACTAATAAGAAAATTGAATCTAATCGTTTAAGAGCTGAGAAAAGAGCAACCGCAGTTAAATCAGTAACTCGTGATAGCATACTCGAATATATCGAGAAAAAGGAGATGTATATTTCGATTCTCGAAAAGAGAAATTCCCAAGCAGATGCTCTTACTATCGAAAAGCAAAATTTAATTACCAAGTTGAAAGAAGAAATTGAAGTTTTAAAAAATAAACCAAAGACAAAAATCAAATTAGTTAAGCAAGAAACTGAACCAGTTACAGAAACGAATTGCGAACCCGAAGTTCAAGAAGAAACAGAATTAGAACCAGAACCGGAAATAGAAGATGTAATTGAAGAAAATTCTGAAATTGCAGAAACACAAGCCATAGCCGAAGAAGAAAAGATTGAAGAAATTATATCAACCATAGAACAAACGAAAAAACAGTATTTTAAACCATTACAAAATCTTAGAAACAAAGCTAATAAGAAATAAGAACATCAAAGCCCCAGAACAACCACTGGGGCATTTTTTAACTATTAAGAATTAAATAATGATGGAAGATAAATTTTTCACTCAATCTAATTGCGATAGATGCAACCAAGAACTTAAAGAAAGAACAATGTCTTGGTTTAATAATGAAACTATTTGTATGGAATGCTCGGAAAAAGAGAAACGTATAAAAGAAAAATTACCAAACTATGGTAAGGATTTCGAAGGATGTGGTTATTTACCCATCATAGATATTGAATCAATAATTTCAAAGACTTATAAAGGATAATAAAAATGACCGAGAAAGAAAAGAGAAAGTTTATTTCGGAATTAAATTCTCATAATTGCACAGATTTTTACTACAGATACATGACTATTATGATTACTGATGGCGTAAAATTTTTATGTGAAACAGCACAATGCTTTTGGTTTGCAGATTTAATAGCATCACACCAATTCAACGAGAAAGTCAAACACGAAGAATTTCAGGTTTATAATCTAAAAGTCAATCCAGACCAAACAGCTTTAGTAACAATTGAAGATGGGAACGGCAGAATACTTGATACCCAAGAAATTTCTTATACAGATTTTCCTTTAGAATCAATGACAGTTTGGTGCATCGGAAAAGTTGCACTTCTTCCCCACGAGTATTGATTAATTTTAAAGCATCGTTAGAGATTTCGACCCGTCCTTTGACTGTAAACGATGTTCCCCCGATACTGTTGAAAGAGACGGAAAAATAGGAGAGCCAAAAACTCTCCTTTTTTATGGTTACTAAATCTATCTTTAATAACAGACCAAATTCTAAAAATTAACCGGTAAAGCTCGACCACCAGCAGTTTTTATTTCAATCTCGACTAAGACTATACTACAACGTCTCAACCGGCTGAGAATCAATTTAAACCGGAATTTTTTATTATTTCCGTCTGCTTTCACCGGGCAAATAAACGTAATTAAACATTTCTCTCATTCTGGTATAAACCCTTTCATCGAACCTTACTTTCAAATCATCTAAAGATAAATTTGTTGTAAAATGTGTCTTAGTATGCCTGTTATTTTTAGTGTAGTGCAAATATCTCAATTCAAAGATTTCTGTTTCATAGTCTTGAACGTTTCCATAAATTGAAATTAAGCCGTTTGTTTTAGCGATGTCGTCAATAAAAATAGGCATATATTCTGGTAACAGTTCTTCCAGAGATTCGTTATTTCTTATCAATTTTCTTTTAATGATATCAGTTGAATAACAAATCATTGGTGTTTCTGGTTGGTCAATAATAAGAATGCGTCTAAATATATTCATCAATAACGTCTTTCCGCAACCAACTGCACCACCAAGTATAATACCCTTTGATAAAGAATATTTACATTTTGAATCATTATTGAAATAAAAAATCAAATCTTGAATAGTTTCCCAGTTGTTATTATCAATCAAATAATCTGGGTAAATCTTTTTGGCAAAATTTAAAAAAATATCTTTGTAATCTATTGGTTCAGTTTTACCATTGGGTAGTAAAATCTTTGCTGGCTGCTGTTCTGATTGATTGTTTTCCATTTTTATTTCCTTTGTTTTTAATCTGTAATTTGATTTTGGTTAATTGTGAGTAAAGATAAGCTGGTGTCAATTTATCATAAAGCCATGGGTCATCGAGAGCAAAAGCCTGTTTAAACAATTCTCTCAAGTATGCTTTTGCTTGTAAGTCATCTGAATCAGGATGTGTAGAAAAATAGTAAGTCAAAAAGTCTTTCATTACCTTTAAATCTCTTGTAAGTGCCGTGACCACATATTCAACACCCCTACCTGATAAATGTTCTTCTTTAAAGATTGTTAACAATTGATAAAGAATGTTAGTTTTTTTGGTTCTCTTGTCAGCGTTGTCAAGCTGGTTATCTTTGTTCATGGTTGAATTATTCTGATTGATATTTAATAACGAACGGCTTGCCGTTCCATCTTCTTTGTTTATTGATATTCTTATATTCTTAGTGTTAGTATCATGAGCCAATGTGTCTTGTTCTAAGTTATATATTTTATTAGAGATATGGTCGTTATTGCTGTTTATGTTGTCCATCGGAACGGCTAAATCATCGGTTAAACTAACGGCTATTGTTTCGATTGAGAATTTTTTTAAGTTACTTGTATTATTAGACATAGAAGCATCGTAATCGGCTCGTTCAACGGCTAACTCGTCGGTCAAAACGTCTTCGGATGGGTTAATTATTATTGTTATGATAGACTTACGATTACTCGTGTCAACTGTAATAAAATTAAGTTCTTTCAATTTATGAATGACACGTTTTACACTCGCCAAAGATA
This sequence comes from Bacteroidetes/Chlorobi group bacterium ChocPot_Mid, assembly GCA_003731675.1. Classification (GTDB taxonomy): domain Bacteria; phylum Bacteroidota; class Ignavibacteria; order Kapaibacteriales; family UBA2268; genus ChocPot-Mid. The sequence continues at coordinate 3,935 of RCNQ01000149.1, read as the reverse complement.
TTTTACTTTCAAAATATTTACAGATTTCGCCAGCACTTATCGACACAAATTTAAGTGCGGTTCTATCTTTGCTATCAATGCAATTATCGTTAGCCATCTGATTGATATAATCGTAAATAGCTCGATTATTGGGATTTCTGAATATCTTATGTTGCATAATCGAATGGTAAGTCATGTAAAATCCAGTCGGTGAAACAGTTTTATATCCTGACCCATTTTTAGATTTATATTTATAATTTTTCATACATAATTCTTCTCATATTTAAAATACGACCGCCCAGATATATCCGAGCGGTCTTGTAACTCATACTTCATAATAATGTTCATTTTTAATTTCTGGTAGAACTTTAAAAATATTAACATGAATCCTATTTGTATCTACTTCTAATGCTTCTAAAGCTGAATCATAATTTTTTAAATAAGATTTGTTATCCGGAATCAACTTTTTTAGTCCATAAAATAATTTCTTACTCTTTTGGTAACACCTGATTCCTTGCTCAACATTTTTATATTCATCGCTATATTTAGATAGGAAGCAAGCCAATTCAGAACATTCAGATTCCATAGGTCTTACAACTTCAATTGTTTCATTAGAAAACATTATACATAGATAATGTCTTGGAATTTCCTTGTAATAAACACTGATATATTTCATAATTTACTCCTTTGATTTAAAATACTTTAATTAAACTTTTTTTCATTGATAGATGGAATTCTTCTAACTCAATATCAGCATGCTCTATTGCTTCTTTCCGAACAGGATATTTTTTATTACATTCAGAAACAATATTTACCTGAATTTGGTTTAGAGTATTCGCTAATTTCTTGCAATTTGATATCTCTCTTATGCCAAAAGTAAAACCATTAGATTTAACTCCAACAATTTCATTTCTGTTTAATTTTTTATCTACAAATGCTGTAAAAACAATAAGATTCGTTAACATAGTCATTCCTTTCCTTTAATTTAAGTTTAGATTATCATGAATAGTTTCCAAATCTTGTACTAAATTTGGGTTATTTAGAAAATCATTGATGTAATCTGGGTCTTTTATAATGTTCTTCGGAAATTTTTCCTTTGTCATATAAGGAATCATTTCTTCAAATTCAACTACAGGGTTTTTATGTAAAGTTGTAAGCTTTTTGATAGTTTTTTTCAGAGCTTTTTTATAACTTATTTCTTTGCAGTAATAACTGTCCCTATGCTCATCAATAATTAACATTTGATTCCAATTAATCATATTGGCAATAAAATCTAATGGCACACATGCCGTGAGTACATGCTCAAACTGCAAATCGTTTTCACGAAATAATTTATAGCCATAATCATCTTCGATGGCTATGTAGGACATAAAATTAACTTTCTTTTTCATGGTAAAATCCTTTATAAAATTAATAAATATTAAATTCAAATATGTTCGTTTACTGAAGCGCCGAGCATCAAATAAATGAGCCCGGCACTATTTAAACTATTTTAGCAAAATACACTTTTATCAAACAACTCTTTAATTAATAGACCTGTTGGTTATTTCTTTTTCATTAATCATATTTAACATTTCATGTTGTTCAAGAATTTGATAGATTTTATCATCATTATCTATGATATAATGTTTGCCTTCTTTAGAAGTATAAATTAATGGTATCCGATAAGCTGCTATTTCATTAAAAATATTGGCATGGAATTCATTTAATAACAAATCAATATTTTCCCTTGCTTGTTCGAGTGTAATATCATCACACTCAAAGTCATCCATTTCAATTTCAATAATATCTCTTTGTCTAAGATTAAAATCGTTAGCTATAGATGCTAATGGTTCAGTAGATTCAATGATACCTACAAACTTATTGATATCATCTACACGAGTTAAAGCATACCCATAAGGTATATCAAGTGCAATATAAGGCTTAATCATATTATTCATGATTTTTTCTCTTCTATTAGTTATACAAATTATTAATTGTCAATTATTATATTTTTTCAGCATTAGCTACCAATCCAGAACCAAATTTCAATAAGTCTCAAATAGGCAATACAATCCCTATCCGATAGAAAATCAGTTGAAAGTTTAAAGACAATTTGGTCTGTCCGCTAAAGTGCCGGACATCAAATTAATGAGCCCGGCACTTTAAGTTCTATATTTTAGTTAGTTTGTTCAAGATGTATTCATTTCACTTTTCCTTTAAAATTTTATCAATATTTAATTTATAAGCACCAACTGATAATCATTGTATCTCTTTTTTATGCAAAAGCCGGACAACCTGTTTTTAGGTATCCGGCTAAATTTTATTTAAATTTCTAATTATTTTTCGTTTTTGATTTTTTGAATCAGAATTTAAATTCTCATTCAAAATGTACTTTTAATTTGTTTTTCCTCTTAATTTCAAAAATCAATAATCCCTTCACTAAAATATAAATAAATTTTGAAATATCCAAGAAAATATAAAAATAATTTTGGATTATTTTTTAAAAAACGCTTTAAAGACTGATTATAAAGAACTTAGCAAATGATATATTTTCTAAGAATAAGAATTGCTACTATTTTTTCCGGTTCCGCTTCTCGCAGTGCTATTATTATTCCAAATTCGACTTATACTATACCCTTCTAAATTTACATGCTGAGAATCGAAGCGAGACACATATTTCTATTCAAATCAAGAATGTTTATTGTTATTCAACAAATTTTCAATAATTTGCAGTTCGGATAATTGTATTTAAAATAAAAAGGTAAAAAAATTAGAGAATAACATTTTTTAAATAGAAACAGTGAGTCTGTCTTACTACGTTCTACTGTTAAAATCGCCAATTTTATAGTGAATGAATTGCAGTAAAGGCACGCTCCGAGAAATCGGGGCGTTTTCCTTATGCTTCATTCACGGGTGTTTGGCGATACCTAACAGTAGGGCATATTGTGAAAATGCCCTATTTTTTTGCTCTGAAAGGCACAATGGAAAATATTGATTCAATGAGACTAACAGGCAACTTTAAAAGGTCGCTAATTTCAATACTTTGCATAAATCGTACTTCATGTTTGAATCCAATCCTCAGTACCAATCTTTCTTGTTCACGAAAATTCTCCATAATTTAAAATAGGTAAAATATGTTAAAAGCTCCAGAAAAGAAACCGTCGTACTTAGAACTTGAAAGGAAGTTTGAAGCACAAGTTAAACAGGACAAAATTACTTTCAAAGACCAAATCGAAGAAGCATATTTCGTTCCGAACCCATATTTTTCATCAGACCCAAAATATTGTTTAATTGCACTTGAACCAAGTTTCGGCTTACAGCGTGAACTAATCAAAGTTGAATTTTTAAATTCGTTTAAGAATTTCTTGATTCATTACTGTGCTTATAATTACCTGTGCAAAGGTAGTTTCGATTATCATATTACAGATATTTCAAAGTCAGCAATGAAAGCCAAGGAAGCAGGCGCACCTGGAATAAGAAGCCTCGTTTATAAAAATTGGCTTCCACTCTTAAAAGAAGAACTGCAAGTATTATCAGGAGGGAATAAGCATACACCTAAAGTTATTACAATTGGTAAAACAGTTCAAAGCCATCTTGAAAATTGCGAACCACCTATAAAAGTTGCTAAAAATGTTTTGCATTATAGCGAAAATAATAATTCCAGATTTATGAAATATGTGGCTGGACTTGGTTCAAAAAGTAGTCTTGAATATGATATTTTATTTGACAATGTTCGGGTATTTGGAATTGTATTAATGAAATATCTGAATTTTAGCATTGAAGACATGGATTACAAGTTGAATCCGGCAAATGGAATTTTTAATAAAGACGGATTCTCAGAAAATCGAAAAAATCAACATCTGAACCGATTTTATTACTACAAAACTGAATTTGAGAATATTTCAAACCAATAAATAATTTATTCAATTTTTTAAAGGAGATTAGTATGGCTACCTATAGAGTAGATGGACAAC
>RCNQ01000148.1 GCA_003731675.1 Bacteroidetes/Chlorobi group bacterium ChocPot_Mid | reverse complement strand
ATGGAGGAAAATTTATCGGCAACAGTCAGGTATGCCTTATTCTTGGTGATAATATTTTTTATGGTAAACTCGACTTTCTGAGAAGTGCTATCGAAAATAATGACGGTGGGACTGTTTTCGGTTATGCTGTTAAAAGTCCTCAATCATACGGAGTAGTCGAATTTGATGAAAAAATGAATGTTGTAGGAATCGAAGAAAAACCAAAAAATCCAAAATCAAAATATGCAATTCCGGGGCTTTATATTTTTAATAGTGATGTTGTTAATGTCGCAAAAAACATTAAGCCGAGCGCAAGAGGTGAATTGGAAATTACTGATGTACAGCTTGAATATTTGAGAAGAGGTAAGCTTAAAGTTGAATTAATTGGAAGAGGTATTGCATGGTTGGATACAGGTACACCCGAAAGCTTGATTGAAGCAGGAACTTTTATTTATGCAATTGAAAAAAGACAAGGTACAAAAATTGCTTGTCTTGAAGAAATTGCATTGAATCAGAAATTCATTACATTAGAGCAGTACAAGGAAAACGTCAGCAAATTACCAAATTGTTCCTATAAAGATTATTGTCTGAAAGTGATTGAATAAGTGAGCAAAGCAAAACCTAATATTATTTTTATGGGGACGCCAGAATTTGCTGTTCCTACTCTTACGACGCTTTATGAAACATTTGGAGTAAAAGCAGTAGTTACAGTCCCTGATAAACCGCAGGGCAGAGGTAAGAAAGTACTTCCTTGCGATGTAAAAATTAAAGCACAGGAATTGGGAATTTCATTACTGCAACCTGAAAAACTTAAAGATGAAAAATTTATAAATGAACTTAAAACTTATGAACCGGATATAATGGTAGTTCTTGCCTTTCGGATTTTACCGGAAGAAGTTTTTAGCATTTCGAAAATCGCCACATTCAATATACATGCAAGTCTGCTACCCAAATATCGCGGAGCGGCACCTATAAATTGGGCAATAATCAATGGTGAAAAAACGACTGGTCTGACGTCATTTATTCTCGAAAAAAAAGTTGATACAGGAAATATCTTACTACAAAAATCAATTGACATTCCTGAAGGTGCAACTGCTGGGGATTTACACGATTTGATGATGCCGGAAGCCGCACAAATGGCTGTTGATACTTGCAATCTTTTACTTTCAGGTAATTATAAACTAATGAAACAAGATGACAGTTTGGCATCACCTGCACCGAAGATATTTCCTGAATTTTGCAAAATCAGTTGGAACCAACATGCAGAGAAAGTCAGGAATTTCATACATGGTATCTCACCATTTCCTGGTGCCTGGACAATTTGGAATTTTGAGCGTTTAAAGATACTCCGTGTTGAGTATTCATGCTGTGGGAAAGGGGAATCAGGTTTTTTTTCGATAAATGATAAAGAAATTAATGTGCAATGTGAAAAGGGCATTGTTACATTAAGAGAAATTCAGTTACCAGGAAAAAGACCAATGAAAACAGAAGAATTTCTTAGGGGCTATAGGGGTACAAAATCAGGAAAATTTAATTAGGAATATTGTTCTCAACTCCAGAATCCTGGTATTTTTGTCTTGCAGAATTTACATTTACCATTTTCAATATTATTTTCGAGATTAATGTAACCTTTTCTTTTGATTAGAAGTTTTTTGCATTTATGACAATATGTATTTTGACTGTCAATTTCTGGAACATTGCCGACATAGGAATACTTGATGCCTTCCTCTAAAGCAATTTGCCTTGCTTTTTCCAAGGTTTCTACAGGTGTTTGAGGTAAATTTGTGAGTTTGTGAAGAGGATAAAATCTTGAGAAATGCAATGGGAATGAATTTAATTTATTTTTGGTAAGCCATCTGCACATATCTCTTATCATTTTGAGGTCATCAGTCCATGAGGGAATAATGAGATTAGTAATTTCAAGCCATACTCCTTCTTCTGCAAGAATTTGAAGTGTCTTGAGAACGGGTTTGAGAGTCCCTCGGTTTAGTTTTTTATAAATATCGTTACTAAAGCTTTTCAGGTCAATGTTTGCCGCATCAATAAATTTACAAAGTTCCCTCAGTGGTTTTTCTTTAATATACCCAGATGAAACTAATACATTTTTTATTCCTTTTGATTTAGCAATTTTTGCAGTATCAATGGTGTATTCGTAAAAAGCTATTGGCTCTGAATAAGTATAAGCTATTGACTCACATTTATACTTCTGAGCGGCTTCGATTACTTTATCGGGCATCAGTTCAATATTTCTGGTATCTTCAGGTCTTGCCTGTGAAATTTCCCAGTTCTGACAATTGAGACATTGAAATACACAGCCGGCAGTAGCAATCGAGAAAGCAGAGCTTTGAGGAAGAAAGTGATAAAGAGGTTTTTTCTCAATAGGGTCAATGTGAACAGCACAGGGATTACCATAAACGAGCGAAAATAATTTACCATCAAAATTCTTTTTTACTCTGCAATCTCCGACTTTTCCTGAATAAATAATACATTCAACAGGGCATAAATCACAAAAAGCAGTCTTACCTTCAGTATAGTAATGTCGTGCTTCAATACTCCATTTCCAGGGTTTTTCCTGAGAAAAAATCTTCTCAGGGACATTGGTAAGACATAAGGCACAAGCAGTAGCAAAGCTTGATTTTAGAAAATTTCTCCGAGAGAAATTAGCTTTTAACGGCAGATTTTTACTATTAGAAATATTTTTTGACATTGCTTTTCAACATAGTGCTAAAAAACAAAATTTAAACATTAAATTCTTTGTAAAACTTTTCTGCTTCATCAACATCGTCAGAACTTCCAATGAAAATCGGAACTCTTTCGTGAATAGACTTAGGTTGTATATCCAGAATTCTTGAATAGCCACTACTCGCTTTTCCACCTGCTTGCTCAACTATCATTGCCAAAGGATTTGCTTCATAAAGAAGACGAACTTTGCCGTTTGGATAATTTTTACCGGCGGGATAAAGGTAAATGCCACCGTGATGAATCGTCCTGTGGACATCGGCAACAGCGGCAGCTACATATCGAAAAGAATAAGGGTGTTTCCTATCTTCAGAAGGTGTTTTAAGGAAACTCACATAATTTTGAACCCATTTCTCCCAAATATAAAAATTCCCTTCATTGCAACTGTACATTGCACCTTTCTGTGGTATTGTCAAATTATTTGTTACCATTAAGAATTCACCTATATCAGGGTCGAGACAAAAAACACTAACTCCATTGCCTGTCGTATAGACAAGAATAGTACTACTTCCATACAAAGCATAACCAGCGGCAACTTGATTTTTGCCAGGTTGAAGAAAATCCTCGACTGAGCCATCTGTCCTCGATTCCGGATTTTTTCTTTTATATAATGAAAAAATTGTACCTATAGTAATATCAACATCAATATTGGAGGAACCATCTAAAGGGTCAAAAGTCATAACATATTTGCCTTTATCATAATCATCAGGGATTTTAATTATATCTTCATGCTCTTCTGAAAGCATAGCACAAAGTTTGCCGCTTCTTTGCATTGTTTCTATCATTACTGCGTCAGCAAATTCATCAATCTTTCTTACTTCTTCACCATGAACATTCTTGTATTTTGTCATTCCTAAAATGTCATTAAGTCCCGCTCTCCTAACTTCATGAGAAATCATCCTCAGGGCAAAATTAAAATCATGCATAATTGCAGAAAAATCACCTGTGGCTTCTGGATGTAAATCCTCCTGTTCACTAATAAACCTGTCAATTGTAATAAGTTTACTTTTATCCTTAATAGTCATAATTCTTTAATAATTATATTTGAAAAAAATAAAAATACAAGATAATCAATTTTTACAATTCTCAATAATTTTTCTTAAATTATATAAAATACTTTTACAAAATAAATTAGTTTAATATCTCAGATAAAGGAATTTTGAATATGGTTCAAAGATATGCTACAATTGATATTGGTACAAACACAATTTTAATACTAATAGCTGAATCTGATAATAAGGAAACGTTTAAAGTAATAACTGATGAGCATTCTCTGGCACGTTTGGGGCAGGGGATAGGTTCTAATCATAAGAGGATACTTGATGAAGCCATCGAAAGAGCAAAAAAAATATTAATTAACTATAAAAGTATTTGTAACAAATATAATGTTGAAAAGATATACGCTGTTGCGACAAGTGCAATGAGAGACGCAGAAAACCGTGATGATGTGAAAAGGACATTTGAAGAAATTATAGATTCTGAAATTGAAATTATTAGTGGCGAAAAAGAAGCAAGATTTAGTTTCAGCGGAGCTATTGAAGATGACAATGATTCTGTGGTGATTGATATTGGAGGTGGTAGCACAGAAATAATTTTCGGAAATATGGAAGTAATTAAAAACAGGTTTAGTTTGCAGATAGGTGCAGTTCGTATTAAGGAGCAATATTCTCTCAATAATCCTGTTGAAGAAGCAAACTTGATAAAAGCTGAAAATGCTGTTAATAAGGAATTAAGTTTTATTAAGAATATCCATCATTATGTGAAAGTATATGCTGTTGCTGGTACTCCGACAACATTAGCAGGAATATTAATGAATCTGAAAGAATTTGACAGAAATTTTATACAAGGGTATCAAATAAAAATTGATGATATAAAACAATTGTTTGACAGGTTTTGTCAAATGACTGTCGAAGAAATAATAAATGAATACTCGGTCAATCCAAATCGTGCTGATGTGATCACAGCCGGTACTATGATTTTAATAAAAATTCTTGAGCATATCAATTCTGATAAATGCATTGCAAGTACTAAAGGTTTAAGGTATGGAATGATGAAATACTTAATTTCCAAATAATATATATTGCGAGAATAAAGATAAAAACATAATTTTGAATAAAAATATTTAACAATTAGGGAGAAACTTGATGAAAAGAATCGCAATTTTACTGATTTCTGTTGTAGTAATGACATTTTTCTTTGCTTGCCAGCAAAAGGAAGAGTCAAAAATGCTTGATGTTACAATTACGAAAACAAATCTGCCTGAAATTATTTCAAGCATAAAGACAGAGAATATTATGTCATCAGAAGATATTTTAATGTTAAACAATGCGTTAAATAGGATTGGAGCAAATAACCCTGATACATTAATCGGTCTGACTCCAAGAAAAATAATGGAGATACAAGAGAATTTTATAAAAGAAAATCAATTTGAGATGATTAACGTTACAGCAACCAGAATTGCAATGAATATGAATTTTGATATTAAGTTTTTAGGTCTAAGACCATTGCTTGATTCAGTAACAAAGGCACAGGGTAACACTCTATTTTATCAATTTACAAATAACTCAGATAAGCCAATTAAAAAGATAGAAGGGCTATTACAGTTTTACAATCCACAAAATCAGTTAATTAAGCAATTTCCAATTGAAACAACAGAAATCCTACAACCCAAGATGGTATTGCGGTTCTATAAGAATTTTGCACATAACGAAAATGAGCCGAGGGATACAATTGTCAGAAATCATTTTACTGAGCTAATAGTCAAATGGCAGCCGACGTTATTAGAGTTTTCAGATGGAACAAAAATTGAGGTAAATCTAAATAAATAGACAATATTTTTGGTAATTACAAAAAATCTTATTAATTTTGTAATCTTGTTTGGCTGACCCGTTAGCTCAGGTGGTAGAGCATTAGACTTTTAATCTAAGGGCCGCAGGTTCGAGTCCTGCACGGGTCACTTGTATATTTTTTAAGCCCTTGTAAATATTAATAAGTTACAGGGGCTTAATTTTTTGTATTAACGGTTTTGTTAACGGTTTTGCTATACTACCATCGGATAATCTTTGTATTGTCCCTCGGCTTGTTCCATAATTTCAGTTAAGATTTTATCAAGCTGGGCAAATTCGACCTTATCCCTTAACTCTCGCTTCACGGCTAAACGGATTTGTGCTTTTGCGTTTTCCTTTTTGTACCAGTCAAGCTGTAAATTCGTTTTCACGGCTTTGAACACTCGCTTTACTATGTCCCGGATGAGTTCGTTATCCCGTATTGTTGTTACAGAATGGGAAATTATATCGTAAAAAGCTAATTCTTCCGGCTCAAGACCTAACTCGCTTCGTCTTTTGTCCTCGTTCCTGAGTTCTTTTGCTCGTTCAACAAGCTCAGCTATGGTTGTATAGGAATCAATAGCGTTGTTGTGGTAACGCTCTATGACCTTTTCAATTTCTTCTTTGAGTGAAGTGTATTTTATCTTGTTTGTAGCAAAACGAAGCCGAATTTCATTGTTCAGGATTTTATGAATTAATTTAACTTTGATTTCCATACCGCTCTTTTGTTGCTTTGCTCCTGCAAGAAAATCATCATCGAGGATAGATATATCCGGTTTTTCTATGCCTGCCATTGCATAAACATCAATTATTTCCTCTGATTCTATGCTCCTCGTGATTAATTGCTCGATTTGTTTTTCTTTAACCCTTGAATCTCTCGGTGTAATAGCTTTTCTTAAAGTAGATGCTACATGTTGGAAATAGCTTATATCATTTGCATATTCACTCGCTCTGACATTTGACTTGACTATTGGTACCAATGAACTAATCTTTTTTTCTGCTTCGAGGAATGAGTTTGTGTCTTCTTCATTTTTAATAATATAATCCACTGATGTTTGAGCTATAAGAAATTTATCACCTGATGTCTGATGTTTCCAATTATGATAATTAATAAATTCGGGAATATATTGCTTTGCTTCTTCAATAGCACTAACAAACAGCTCAAATGCTTCATCAGTATCAATTGTTGGTCTGCCCAATCCCCCGCTTTGAGTGTATTTTTTCGTTGCGTCCTTGAGACTATCACCTATTCCTATATAATCGACAATCAATCCTGACGGTTTATCCCTGAAAACCCTGTTAACTCGTGCTATTGCCTGCATGAGATTATGGTCTTTCATAATCTTGTCAACATACATTGTGTGAACGCAGGGAGCATCAAAACCAGTTAGCCACATATCCCGGACTATTACTATTTTCAACGGGTCATCAAAATTTCTAAACCTTGATTTGATTGCTTCAAAACCTTTTTTGGTTCGGAAATGCTCGTTCCATTCAATCGGGTCTTTGCCAATATTTCCGGTCATAACAACAGCAGTTTCAGGACAGTTTTCCAATGAAGTAATCGCATTATACATTTTAACACAGTTTCTGCGACTCATGCAAACAATCATTGCTTTACCTGTTAGTGATTCAGTGCGGTTCAAATAATGATTTAAAATATCCTTTGCTAACTTTTGAACACGGTCATCTGCTCCTGCGGCGTCCTCGATAGCCGCCCATTTCAATCGGTTCGCTTCGTCAGAATTGCCTACTATTTCTTCTGCTTCTTCATCAATATTTTCATTTGATAAATGCAATTGTGCTAATCTTGGTTCATAGAAAATTCTTACTGTTGCTCCATCTTCAACTGCCTGCTTTATATCGTAAACATGGATTGTCTCACCGAAAACTTCGATTGTGTCTGCATCTTTTTTATCAACCGGAGTACCCGTGAAACCGATAAATGAAGCATTCGGCAGAGCATCTCTCAGGTTTCTTGCCAATCCATCAAGCAATCCATATTGAGTTCTGTGTGCTTCGTCTGCAATTACGATAATATTTTCTCTGTCCGATAAAACCGGATGCCTCAACTCAACAACTTCATCGTTTTTCATCAAACGGAATTTTTCTATTGTCGTGAAAATCACTCCTCCGCCTTCGGTATCCAGCAATTCCCTTAAATGCTCTGTGGATTCTGCCTGCTCAACAGTTCCTACCAAGTCTTGAGCATCAAGAAAGTTTCCGTATAATTGGCTGTCGAGGTCTCTGCGGTCAACCTCAACTATAATCGTTGGGTTTTGTAGTTCGGGCATTTGCTTAAGTATTGCAGTAAAAATTGCCATTGTAATACTTTTACCTGCTCCCTGTGTATGCCAGATGACACCTATACGTCCATCACCAAAAGGTTTTATTGCTTGTTTTGTTTGCTCCACAGCGAAACCGACTCCAAAGAACTGATGATACTTTGCCGATTTTTTGATTAGTGTTCCGTTGTGGTCTTCATGGAATATAAAATATTTTAAATACTTCAATAATCTTTCTTTCGGGAACAGACCTTTTATTAAGGAGTACAGCTCGAAACCGTCCTCTATTGTTGTTCTGCCGTCAATTGATTTCCAAGGGGTGAACCATTCCCTTGTTGATGAATGTGTGCCGTGCAAACTTTCCTGACCATCGGATATAACAGTTATTGCATTATATTCAAATAGCAGTGGAATATCCTGTTTGTAGTGCTGAATCTGATTGAAAGCTTCTTCCACGGTAGTTTCGGGATTGAACATATCCTTTAGTTCGATTACAACAATCGGAATACCGTTAATAAAAATGATTACATCAGGTCGTCTTGTGTTTTTGCCTTCGATTGTGAACTGATTGACTACAAGAAATTCATTGTTTGCAATTTCTTCATAATCTATCGGGTAAACATGGCAACCAAGCTCTGTACCGTCTTTTTCCTTCCAGCTTACATCAATTCCTTTGGACATTTTCAGATGGAAATCACGGTTGCGGTGGTCGAGGTCAATGCCGTCATTTGAAATAAATTCCTTAACGGTTTCTTCGATTTTGTCATTTGGAATATTCGGATAGGTATTTGACAAAAAAGCACGGAACCGGTCTTCGAGGACAACTTTTTTCAAAGGTCTTTCGATTTCGGAGCCGTGAGTATAGCCATAGCCAAGCTCCCTGAACCACTCAATGGTGGCTTCTTCGAGGTCAGATTCAGTCAGTTTTGTTATTTTATCCATTTTTCTAAACTTTTTACTACTTTTTCTAAACTTTTTACTACTTTTTCTAAACTTTTTATTACTTTTTCTAAAATATTTCTTTTTTATTTCAGTCTAAAGTATTAGTTTTGAAAAAAACAAGTAAATCCTTGCAGGTGGGGCTCCGTATGGTTCCTCGTAAATAGCTTGCAAGGTTTTGTCATTTTAATGGAACAACCTGCTTTCTTCAACAATTTTGGATTTAAAAATCTCATAATATATACTATCATTATGCTCCAATTTCCTAAATAAAGCCCAACTAACAAAATCAGTTACTTGTAAACACTTTTCTTGATTCGGTGGCTCAATCAATATTTTTATTTTGGCATTGTGTATATTACCTGCTTGCGATTCGAGATAATTCCTAAAATTTAAATTTAAAAATTTATTTGTTTCCCTTTTGGAAGCCACTAATGTTATCGGTTTATCCAAAGGAATTAACTTTTTAGTAAAAACCCTATCAAGTAATATATTTGTAACATAATTATAAAGAACGTGTTTTTCATCTTGCAATTTAGTATAAACTTTTCTTTTATTCAAGTAAATGGATATAATTGAGACATCCTTCGCAACAAGCATAGACAATAATTTTTTTCTCGTTTGAGGTGTTTCCTTGACTGCGTGTAATACTCCCGGATGTATTCTTTTCACTTTTTGGGGAAGAGAGTTAAAAATATTTGTAACAATTTTTTCAATCGGTCGCTTAGATTTTACGAAAAGAAAAGTAAAAACAAAAAATTGGGATGTTTTCTTTTTTGTGAAATCAAATCCTAAATCGCCACTTTCATCAAGAAAAATATAAGACAAGTTAGCTGTCTCCTTTCTTCATCATACCTTCACCCTCACTTCTCCGCTTATCAGCTTCGGCAATAGTGTATCCCGGATTTCTGCGAGTAGTCTATTCTGAGCTAAATTAAATTTAATTTTTTCAAATAAAGGATAGACAGTTTTTCCAAAAGAATCTACTATTCTTTTATCATATGACTCAAATTCCATTGCTTCTAAGTCTGAAGAACTAATATTTTCTTGAGCACTTCCAGAACAAACATTTTTGATATATTCTTGACCTTCTTTTTCCCTGTATGCCAAATATGCAACTAAACTACCATAAGGAACCTTTTCAATTATTTTTCCTACACGTTGATTCACCCATATATCTTTATTAGTATTCTCAACAATCCCTATTTTACCAATCTCAGCTCCAGTCATTGCAATTAAAATATCACAAGATTTTATTTTAAATTTATCTTGACTTATTGTCTTTACAATATCTTCATCAACAAATTGTATATTAGAAATATCAACATAACCCATAGATATATTTTTAATTTTTATTATACCAGAATTACCTTGTTTATTAAAATCCTTGCTTTTGAAAGCATAGCCTCCCTGAACTTTTATATAATCCCCGATTAGACCTGTTTTAGCTTCATCCACAAACCAACGCTTGTAAAGAAGCATAGCCATTTGCTCAAGTGTTTTGTTCATCTCCAGATTGAGTTCGATTTTGTCGTCCAGCGAGCCGAGTATTTCGGCTATGCGGCGTTGTTCGGGGAGCGGAGGGATGTCAACTTCAAAATCGTTTAAATCATTTTTACTTAGGTTCGGGAATGTTGAGCCAGTCGTTATATTTAACAAATCATTCAGATAATAATCAATGATATATTTGCAGAATTTTGTATTATCTTGTTTCCCCCGAATAGCTGCTATTCCACGTCCAATTGCATATTTCTGGTCTGAAAAATTCATCCTACCGGTTGTTGAACCTCTTACACAAAAAAGAATATCTTTTTTTTCAGAAACTTTCTTTGGGTCTATTGTATATTGCACAGGAACCGGATAATATAGCCCAAATTCAGTAGGTCCATTAAGTAATGGCACACCTCTGTTGTCCTTATTACAGGAATCCCCTTTGGGAGACTGTCCCATAATTATTTCAGCAACATCGCCTAATCTATATTTTCCCCAAGTGGTCATTTTAAATCAGCTATTATTGATGTACAGGCAAAAAGTAATCCAATTGTATCAATCATTGCTTCTTTGCTTTGGTAAAAGTAATATGTAGGATTTAAATCATGGGCAACACTATTTCGTACCATCTGAAAACCTTTGATAATACGTGCTTTATACTCATCCTGATTGTATTTATTATTTTTTATATCATAAATTAATTTAGGCATGTCATTATTAAATTTACTTATAGTATTTGCGACATAAGTACTTTCAATAGATTTTATTGCTCTAAATAATGCAGTATGTTTTGGGCAATCCCTTAAATCAACATCAATAATCCCTCCGATATGATTTTTAGTCACCCAAGAATGTTGTTTTAATACAGATTCATTTAGAACAGATAATGAAATAATTAAATCCAGATCTATGATTTTAAGAATTTCTATAGAAAGACCTTTTTCATTAATCCAATGAATAATTTGCAGGGTTTTAATTCCACAAAGAAGAAGATGAAGTATCGAATTTCCGGTTAATTTTTTTATAAGTTTTCCGAGTGGAAGAAACGAACTCGAAATTGAATTATCCGATACAGACTTAAGTGTTTGATAGCCAGAGTCAATCGAGTTGAATAGAGTTTTAAACTCATTTGTTATTTTATTAACAAATTTCTTTTCGTTAACAAATGTTTTTGCAAGCTCAAAATATATCAAACTATTTGTAATATTCCCATTAATAGCAAATGACAAAGCGAGTAAGAAATAAAGGTCTGTCTTGTCAATTTCTATTTTATTTTTTTTCTCATACTCAAGAACCTTTTCAAGTGTATAAATAAAAATATGATGCTTCAGAGAATTGAAATCATTAAATAATAATTTTGAATATATATCAATAATTGGTTGAAAAAGTTCTCTCCCATTTTTACCTCTTTGCAAATCTAATTCAAATGCTTGCAATGTCCTGTTTTTTAGAATGTCGAAGTAATAGATTATTGCTTCGTCAGGTGATTT
Source organism: Bacteroidetes/Chlorobi group bacterium ChocPot_Mid (assembly GCA_003731675.1). GTDB lineage: Bacteria > Bacteroidota > Ignavibacteria > Kapaibacteriales > UBA2268 > ChocPot-Mid. The sequence goes on along the minus strand of RCNQ01000148.1, from coordinate 458 downwards.
CATAAATTCATTATTCATACTCAAAACTCCCTCAAATTCCCGATAATTCTGTTTTGCAGTTCATTCGATTTGGCGAATTGCTCCATAAGTTTTTCTTTCAACTCGTCCATCTTTTCCTCGAATGGTATGCCGTCGTCTTGTTCGACTTCTGTTCCGACATATATGCCGGGAGTGAGCTTATAATCCTGTGCTTTGACTTCGTCAATAGTAGCGGACTTGCAAAAGCCCTCAATGTCGCTGTATATTCCTTTGGTATTTCGCCAGTTGTGGTAAGCAGAAGTGATTTTGTCAATATCCTCATCAGTCAGTATTCTTTGGCGACGAGTAACCATTTCTCCCATCTTGTTAGCATCAATAAAAAGGATTTCATTTTTGCGTTCCCTATGCTTGCCGTCCTTTCCGTCACGGTTTTTGCTCAGGAAGAAAAGGCAAGCCGGAATACCTGTTGTAAGGAAGAG
>RCNQ01000147.1 GCA_003731675.1 Bacteroidetes/Chlorobi group bacterium ChocPot_Mid | reverse complement strand
GGATTTGGTCTTTGATTTGTTCTTTAATTGATTTTTTATTAGTTAAAGGGACTTCAACAATTTCAATAATATTTCTTGAGATTCCACCAACCGTTGCACCCCTAAAATCATTCATTATCTGCCTATTCCCCGATTGACTGAATAAATACCAGAATAAGTATTTAGGAAAAATCTTGGATTTATCAGGTATAATTCTAAATAAATGCTCGTTTATAGCAGCAACTCCATACGGAAAACTTTCATCAACGAAACAAATTTTTCCAGTTGTTGCACCATCTTTAACTAATAGAATATTATTTTTTTCAATTTTTCCTTTGTTCATTGACTTGAAAAAGCTTTCAGTAATATATTTGATATTATCGAAATGGAAATTTCCTCCATCACTTAAATGTTCAGCACCAAGACTTGGAATTGTTCCTGAGGTAGTTGACACTCCACCTTTGGGTCTCATTCCAGAATCTATATCTGTGATAATATCTTTTAATTGTTTTTTTATCATATCAGTTCAATCAATTAGTTTTTCCATCTTCAAGTTTATTTTTGTCAACAGCGTTGACACAATTTCAATTTTCCGTAACAATGATGCGGGAATTGTTCCATTTATTTTTATTTCATACATTTATAATTAATCTTCATCAAATTCTGATACCATTGTGAACCATTAATGAGCCCTTTGATCCCTTATTAATTATATTATTAATCATTTACTTATAGCTATATTATAATATTCAATGAATCGTTAATGAATCGTTAATGAACCCTTTATGAACCTATATATTCAATTATTGTGAAATTGGTGCAATTATTGTGCAACCATTGTGCAATTGAGCCATTCATGAGCCAATTATGAGCCAATTGAGCCAACTATGAGCCAATTATGAGCCAATTGAGCCAACTATGAGCCAATTAATTACTCTTTAAAAAATACTTAGTTCCACTACCTACTTTTCCTTCTTTATAAATTAAATTATATTTTTCAATTAACTCTGCTAAATCTCTTGTTGCTGTCGGTTTTGCAATATTTGTCACTTTTTGGTATTCAGAATTATTTATATTTCCACGTTCCTTAATCCATAGAACTGCTTTAATTTGTCTTGGGTTCAGTCCCATTTTATGAAGGATTTCTTCAGTAAAAATATTCATATAAATTTTGGATGTAAATCCTCCAAATTCCTCAGCAAAAATCGGAGTCGGTAGTTCAGCTTCTTTGCAGGCATCTATAATTTTAATTGTACCCCTACCCCAGGAATCGATGTATCCACCTTTGAAGCAAATATCTGCAATGAGCGGATTTCTTGGTTTTGAGGTATGCAGTTTCCAAAGGTCATCATTGCTAATACCTTCGGGTAGTTCACCATCGTTCCAGATACTGAAGCTGTTGTCGTAGAGCCGTATTTGAGTTTGGCTTCCAAGGTAGTTGCGGTGAACCAGTGCATTAAATATCATTTCCCTTATTGCCATAACGGGATATTGGTCTTTCTCGGTCCTTCTCATTCCGGTAAAATCAATAGGTTTTATAAAAAACTTGAGGTTCAGGATTTCAGGTATTTTTTCTTTTAACTGAATCAGGTTTCCTTCCATAACTTCTTGATGTTTCAGGTCAGCATCGTCTTCTCCGAATTTCCCAATTTTCACGCTTAGATTATTGTAAAACCGACCCGGATCTTTGCCGAAAAGAACAATAGCTGCACGTTTCAATTTATTATCTTCGGATAGCCTGAGTTTAAGTAATAGTTCAGGAATTTTGATGTTCTTTTCTACACTGATACGATTAGCTTCATTTACATCGTTCAGATATTTTTTTATACTATTTGCATCAATATCATCATAAGTTGCTTTTGGTTCGATAATATCATCCCATGTTTTGCCTGTTTTCCTTAAAATAAAATCATGGAGAGCAGTACCTTTTAATTCCAAAGTTGTACTTCCACTTCGAATGTAATATTTTCCTCTGAATGAAATTGGAACGTCATATCGTTGAACAGATATTTCAAGATAATGTTTGCCGGCTTCTTCCATTAATTCGATGCTGATATAAACACCCATAAGGTCACGTGCTTTTTGTGGAATAACCTCAAGAAGTTCCTTAAAGTTGTTAATACCTGTAACGTTACCTTTATCATTCTTCCCGATATATAATTGCCCGCCCTTAGTATTTGCAAAAGCACAAATCCATTTCATGTAATCGTCCTGCCAGCTTTCTTTCCATTCTATATTTTGTGTTTCAGGCATTGTTTCACCCATTTGTTGAATTTAATAATTTACCATTTCCATCTTCCAACAAGGGAATATCCGGTATTGAAGCACCGGCAATCCCTTTTAATGAGCCATAGAATGTAACAGTATTTGTAATTATCTTTTCTAACTGTTTCTCACGTTCAGCCCATATTTTCTGCATCTTTTTCTTTTCATCTTGATATCCTGATTGAAGTGAAGAAAACCCTTCAATAATGGCTTCCAGTTGACCTTTGAACTCCTGACTGGTTAGGTAATTGTAAAGCATTTCCATTTTAGAATCTTTGTTTTGCTGTGTAATGGAAATAGAATGGAATTTTAATAAGCTCTGCCTTATAACAAAAGAAAATGCTCTGATTTCAGTGAATGGACACACCCAAACACCATCCTTTAAAAAGAACTTTTGTTCTCCATCGGGCATTACTTGTGTAACAATGATCATAATATCGGCTTTAACTTCAAGATTATCTTCTTTTAACTTTTGAATCCACCCATTTTGGAAATCCTTAGTTCTCTTGCTTTCATAATATATTTTACCGCATTCTAAACCCTGCTTAGTTCTAACAAGTTGCAAACAATCTGCACCTCTTTGACCTTTTTTCACTTCAATAATTTTGTCAAAAGGATATTTTTCTCTAAGTATAGATTCAAGTTCTAACTCCTGAACTTCACCCTGCAATTGCATAGAACCCTGCTCTGCTTTACGTTGAACTTCTGCCATTTGCAATTTCATATCTTCAATTGTTTTTTCATATTCTTTATGTTTGAGAAAGTGTTCATCATCAGCCTGTTTCTTAATTTTAGTCTTTTCTTCTCTAAGGATTTGGTTTAATTTCTGTTCATTTTCTAATTCTAGCTTATCCTTTAACTCATCCTTTTCTCTTTTCAGTCTTTCGTTCTCAGTCTTTGCCTTTGATAATTCCTTCAATTGCTCAGATTTTTCATTTAATTCTCTGTCTTTATCAGCTATTATTTCTGCATTTTCTTCATTTAATATTTTCTTGGTCTCAGCTTCAATTCTCCTCTTTTCAATTTTCATAGCTTCTGAAACTTGGGTTTGTACTTTAGAATCAAATTCAGATTGTTGTTTATCCAGATTAGATTTCAGTATATTTAAATGTTTTTCTTTCTGCTTCAGGTCATATTCCTTTTGAGCATTTTCTTTTATATTTTTTTGTCTGACTTCTTCTGCAATTTGTTGATAAAGAACATCACTAACATCAATGTCAGCACCGCATTGAGGGCAATTAATAGTATTTTTAGCCATTTTTTATCTCCATTATGGTTTTAAAGTTATTCATCAGTTCAACAAGCTTGCCAATCCTTTCATCTCTCATGGCATTATTATTAAAAAAAGGAGTGAGAATCATAACGGTTTGTTTTGAATCCCAATTTATTATCTTATATTCAAACAAATCTTCTTTGATAAATATTTCTTTATTAGGAAACATCATATCTTTAAAATTATCCCAATACATTTCAGATTTACCTTTTCCAAAGCAAATTAGATATTTAGGTTTTTTAAGTTCGATAAATCCTCTTAATTTTTCAAAGCGAATATTTTTAACTTGCGAAAAATATTCATTGTCATCATCAAATCCAAACTCATTTAAAAGAGATTTTGATATTTTGTCAGAGGTTTTATTCCTTCCTATTGGAAAGAGATTCATCTGGAAGTTGCATCCATCTTGATAAAACAGATGCTCATTGATAAAAACTCTTGGGGTAACATTATTTTGGGCCTTCATTTTGATAATTATTTTTGCCATTATGTTATAAATTTTTGTAATACCATGACCATAGCCATCCATATTCTTATTTTCTCGGATATTCTTTAAATCTTTTTCATACCAATTTTCACGAATCTCAAAGTCAAATTCATCTTTCAATTTTTTTATATCGCATGTACTGGGAACCTTAGCTTCCTCAATACCGACAAACCAGAAGTTACTTTCCGGATTACCAAATCCTTTGAGGTTTATCAATTTTTCCTTAACTTGATTCATTTCAACATACCTTCCAATTCTTCTATACCAGTAGATATTTCTTTTTCAACCAATTTTATTTTACCTAGTATAATTTCCGGTTTTTCATACTCTTCTTCCTTGTGAATTATTTCTTTGTAACGGTTGATTGAAAGGTCATATTTATTTTCAATAATATCCTTTTTGTCAACAAAAAACGCTTTTTGAGTTTTGTCTTCGAACTTTTCGGTTTCTCTTTTGTTCCATTTTTCGAGACAGTCGGGTAAATCGTTTTTATCAATCGGACTTCGTTTGTCATCGAGAGATAAGCCATCATTTTCGACATCATAAAACCATACTTTACTTGTTTGACCACCTTTTGTAAAAATAACAATGGCTGTTGATACTCCTGCGTAGGGCTTGAATACACCTGAAGGGAGTTTTATTATTGCCTCGAGCTGATTGTCGTCCACAAGTAATTGTCTCAAAGCTGTATGAGATTTTGAAGCACCGAACAAAACACCATCAGGTACAATTGTAGCACAACGCCCGCCAAGTTTCAGCATACGTAGCATTAAAGCAATAAATAACAACTCAGTTTTTCTTGTTTTAACTTTACCAATCAAATCATCAGAAACATCTTCAAAATCAAGACTGCCTTTGAATGGCGGATTTGCAAGTATTGCATCGAAGTAATCTTCAGCTTGTTCAGGATAATGCTCTTTAAAAATACTGCTCAAAGTATCCTGATAATAAATATTTGGATCGGAAATGCCATGTAGCATAAGGTTCATCGAAGCAATACGGAGCATGGAGACATCGAAGTCAAATCCATGAAGAAAATCTTTTTGAATATGTTTTCTATGTTTTTCAAGTAAATCTTCGGAAAAAGTGATACCACCATCATCGTGTTTGATTTTTCCTTCCTCAGAAGTATATTTTTCTCGTATATATTCACGGGTTTGCATTAAAAATCCCGCTGTACCGCAAGCTGGGTCGCCAATTCTTTCGTTTGGTTTCGGGGCAATTATTTCAACCATAAGTTTAATAATATGCCTTGGAGTTCGGAACTGACCGTTAATTCCTGCTGTTGTCAATTTACTGAGCAGGTATTCATACAAATCACCTTTGGTATCACCTTCTGTCAGAGGTAATTCATCGATTTTTTCGATAGCGGAAACTAATAAACTTTCTTTTTGAATCATCATTTGAGCGTCTTTCAAAAAAGGATGCTCACCATTAATTGTTTGTTTAAAATGCTTGAATACTTCATCTCTGATTAGTGGAAGCATTTCACTACCTTTCAGATTTCTAAAGCTTGACCATCTTAAATGCTGTTGGTCATCGTTATATCTACCAATATACTTCAAGCCGAGGCGACGTGCTTTCTTTTCTTCTCTGCTTTCGTTAATATCGGTCAATCTGATAAATATCAAAAATGTAATTTGTTCAATCACAGTTAAAGGATTAGTGATACCACCAGTCCAAAATTCTTCCCATAGTTTATCTATCTTACTTTTTAATTCGCCTGTAATCATGCATCTCTCATCGGATTAATTGATAATCTGTTGTCTTCTAAAATCTGAAATATTTCTTTAATAATTGGTTCTTTTTCAAAAACTCCGTCAATACCATCACTATTTATATTTGTAAAAGGTTGTTCATAAAACTTTTCAAGTTTGATAGCACCAAACTTACTAATGTGATTTTTCAACATATTCAAAAAGGCAATCTGATTTCCTGTTAATTCGGGATGACTCTGAACAAAGGTTGTAAAATATCTGTTTACTGCATCAGCTTCCAAACCAATAATTCTCCTTATCGCAAGGTCAAGAGAACCTGTTGTATCAGGAAAAAATTCATATAGAATGTTTATATCCACATCAGGGTGTTTAGTAATTATCAAGGATACCAGAGAATTTAATTCCTCTGCTTTCACTGGAATCCCATTTTTTATCTTTTGTAAAGTTGTACTTTCGTTAAACATCTGATTCAAAACGTTTTCAACTCTGTCTTTGTAACCAACCATTTCCAATCCTGCCATTCTGGGTTTATAAGATTTATGCTCGATGTCTTCACCTTCTTCGCTAACGTCAATCACTACCAGAATATCAGAATAAGGACCAGCATTTTGTTTGAATTGCATTATTCCACGAAGTTCACGTCTTATTTCCTCAAGTTTCTTAATCGTAATATTATCCCAAAATTCAGTTGATAGCACTTGGTCAATAAATTCATGTTTTTGTCTAACCTGATACAGATTTCTCTGAAGTAGACTGATTTCATTAAGAATCGAGTCCCTATAATCATCAAATTCATGAGAATCAATCACAAGTTCCTTTTGTGCTTTTACAATCAGCAGGTCGAATTTGTATGCTTCAACATTTCCACGAATATTAATCCATTTCATTAATGGCAATATATCATTCCGGAGTATAGATTTAATCTTTGCATCAAATCTATCTAATACTGCTTCCTGTTTGACCGTTTTTAATTCATTCCATTTATCTTTCACTGCAATTGTGTTTAAAGCATCAACCGCATTTATATCTTTTCTTATCAAACCGATAATATAAGTAAAATGCTCTTCTTGAAACTTATCGAGTGAGAGTTCAGCCAAATCCAATCTTTCACCGAACAATCTTTCAATAAGTGATATTGAATTTGCAGGTTCAACCGGTTTGTAGTTCAAATCAAACCATTCGAAATTCCCCCAATGGTCGAATATCCTGAATTTTTCTTTGTCTTTTCCTAAACCAAATAAATTTGAACATAACCTAGTACCCCTGCCAATCATTTGCCAGAACTTCACATAAGATTTTAAAGGTTTTGCAAACACAAGATTAACTACTTCAGGAATATCTATTCCGGTATCAAGCATATCAACAGATATGGCAATCGTTAAATTTTTATTTGTACCTTTGCCTTTAAAATCATCAATCAGTTGCTCTGCCCTTGGGTCGTAATTATCAATTACCTGACAAAAATTTCCTCCATATTGTCTGTACATGTTGTTAAATTCAGATTGAATCATGATAGCATGTCTATGGTTTCTTGCAAAAATTATTGATTTGCCTGGATGTGTATTTGTTTCTTCTTTAATACCGTTTTCCATCAGGTTTTTAAGTATTTCTCTAATAGTTGCCCTGTTGAATATTTGTTGGTCAATTTGAGGTGCGGAAAAATCGAAATCTTCAGCATCAGCAACCTGCTCCTCAAGTTGAATCTGCTGGTCCCTGTTCATATCTGCATATCTGATACCATCCCTTAAGAATTTTGTTGTATGAGTTATAACTTCAAATGGTACAAGATATTCATCTAATACAGCTTGGCAATAGGAGTAATGGGCAGTTGGGTCTTGATTATCGCATTCAAACATTGAAAAAGTATTTCTGTTGACAAATTCAACAGGTGTTGCCGTTAATCCTATTTGAAGTGAATCGAAGTAACTAAAGATATCTTTGTAAATATTATATATACTCCTGTGCGACTCATCGGCAATTATTAAATCAAAAAAACCAACATCGAAAGAATCATAACACTTTAACATTGCAGGGTAAGTGGAAAGATAAATTCTTTTGTCCCGTATTTTTGATGTGTTGGAGTTTACAATAGTTAATGGAGTATCAGGAAGGAATTCTGTAAATTTTTCCTTTGCCTGCTTCCTTAATTCTCGTCTGTCACAAAGGAATAAAATTCTCTTTGCCCAATTTGCTCTCATCAATGCATCACATAACGATACTGCAACCCTTGTTTTGCCAGTTCCTGTTGCCTGAGCTATAAGAGATTTCCGGTATTTTGAATCAAATTTTTCAATAACCCTTCTTTGTGCTTCCTGCTGATATATTCTTCCTGCAATTGCAGGATTTAATATAATATCTTTAGCTTTTTTTCTTTCTTTTCTCTTGAAGTGAAGATATTGCAAACTGTCTTTTGAATAGAATCCGTATATTTTTCTTGGTGGTTCTTTTTCCGAATCATTCCATATAATAATATCATGTCCATTCGTACAGAAAATCACTGGTCTTTGATTAAATTTCTTCTCCAGAGAATCTGCATAAAGAACAGCTTGTTTTTTCCCTATATCAGGATCTCTCGATGTTTTCTTTACTTCAATTACAGCCAGTGGAAGACCGTTATCATCCCATAGAACATAATCTACATAACCTATTCCAGATTCTGTCGGTTGTCCATCCACCTCAATTTCCTGTCCTACTTCATCAGTTGATTTCCCGTCATCCTCAATATCCCATCCAACAAATGAAAGCATTTTATCAATAAGTAAGTGCCTTGTCGTACTTTCATTATATTTGAGTTCGTCTGCTACTTGTTGACCTTTTATTTTTATGAATTCAAGCTCTTCTTTATTCCTCAATAATGATTTTAGCTTTTCTCTTTCTTCCTGAAGTTGTTTTAATAGTTCTTCAACCTGGGTTCCCTTTTTCAAAAGTTGAATTTGAACTTTTACTTTCTCCGGTTCTAAAAAGGGTTCTTGAATTTTCTTTGGTACTTTGAAACAATAATCAGCACATGGGTCAGCTTTAAGGAAAACGATATTAAGCCAGGTTCCAATTGAATGTGCATATTTAAGAAGTTGAATTGCCTCTGATGATGATAATTCTCCTCCATGAGCCGCTTTATTTCCTGATTGACGAAGAATATGCAAATAATCAAGAATAGATCTTTGAATTACCGAATGTTGGTTTAACCCAGAAAGCAATGAATATAAACTATTATCTTCCGGTAGAGTAAGTCCGAGTTGCCAATAAAGATTTTGTACATATTTTTCAGCATAAGTCCTCAATTTAACAGCACAACTAGATGGGTCAACATAAACATATTGTTCAGCTAATTCACCAAGAACAGCTAAATCCGGTAGAGTCTCTTTTAAATATGTAAAATTACTATTCATTTTTTTTCCTTATTGTAACTCCATACTCAAGTTGTATGCCAAACAGAAATTATTCAAAATAAAATGTTTATAACATAAGTAACTTACAAATTTGTTAATATTTACGGAAATAAAAAATTTAAAGTAAATAATTTTAGAATTCACAGGAATGTAACAAGAGTTACTTTTAAGAATAACGAAAGTAACTTTAGGTAACAAAAAAAATCTAAGTTGCAGTTTCATTTTAAAAGAAATTTTCATTATTTCTCGGATCTTGTAATATTTACTCTCGGTTACTTCACTCTATTTAAGTTTAAAATTAATTATATTTATCTCAGAATAAGGTATTTTGCTCCAAATCTGCTTTTACAATAAATTTTAATGGTTTGGAATTAATAGTCTGAACATCTGACATATTTTTTAAAAATGAAGTCATTTTATTTGTTGACCAATCCAATTTCAAATACTTTTTAATTTCTGCTGAAGATAACTCTGACTTTTTTAATAATTCAAGGATACTTCGTTCAATCGAGGCTAAGTTATTATCTTTTTCTATTTCAATAGTCAGAATATTTCCATCAAAATCAACTGGAGTAGCTCCTTTTTGAATTAATAGGCTGTTGGCATTTGATTCATTTGGATTGGGTAATCTAACAAAAATTTCTCTACCTTTTCTTAATCCATCAATTACACCTGCCCAAGTACCCCCTTTGTCGGAAGATTGTGCAACATAAATTTCTTTTGCTAATCCATAAATAATTGGATTTCTAGCCATCGCTAATTGTGCACTCCATGGTGCTTTTGGAAAAAAAGTGCTTAATACTAAAACATCACCAGACTGAATTTCTTTATAGTATTTATTGAATCCTGAGCTAAATGTCATTATTCCTTGAGGTAATACAATTATACTTTGACCAATATGTTTGATTGCCGAATCTAATGCTTGTTTATCAATACCTTTAGCAAATCCACTTACAATAACCTTGAAATTCTTGGAGGCATTTTTTGCAATATTATCGGCAAATTTCAATGATATTTCTTCTGCATCCCGTGACCCGACAATTGCTATTGAGTTTTCCTGTAAAAGTTGAGTATTGCCTTTGACATAAACAATCGGTGGTGAAGATTTCATTTTTAAATTTTGTTTTAAGGTCTTAGAGTACTTCGGTGAATCAATAGTAATTACTTCATAACCCTGAGCTAATAGATCCTCTGTTAAAAAAGAATATTTTGGTAATTCTTTTTTAACTTCATTTATCTCAAATATTTCTTTCTCACTTAGGTCATATTTTCTTTTTAAGTCTAAGTCATTTGAATGAAATAAATCACTTAAAAGTTCTTTTTGTTCGTGAATAACTTTTACGATGACCTTATTTATTTTCTCTATACCCAAATTCTTTACTTGAGAAAGAGCAATCCAATATATTAATTCTTCACTCATGAAATATCTCCTCCAACAGTTTTTGCTATTACCAAAGGAGCAATACATGATGCTCCTAGCTTCGTAAGAAATTTGCCAATCTCTTTTATTGTAGCCCCAGAGTCATAAATATCATCTATCAATAGTATAGACTTATTTTTTATGTCATCTGAAGGAGAATATGAAAATACGTCTTTGATATTTTCTTTTTTTAATAAGGGGAGTTCTAAAAATTAACATACTGAAAAACAAGAGAAGATTCTTATTTTTGTAGCATGAAAAAGCACAAAAATGCAAGGAACAATCAGATGAAGCACCAAAGATATAAATCAAGTGGCAAAAGAGGATTTTTTGACGAGCAATTCAGAAAAGAACGATTGACATCCATAGGCAATCCATTAGAAGCAATAAACAAAGTAGTAGATTTCGAGATATTTCGACCAACCTTAGAAACACACTTGATTAATACAGACAAGAAGAACAATGCCGGAGCAAAACCATATGATTATGTGATGATGTTCAAAATAATG
>RCNQ01000146.1 GCA_003731675.1 Bacteroidetes/Chlorobi group bacterium ChocPot_Mid | reverse complement strand
ATTGACGATGATACAATTTCTTTAAATCCTTCTATTAAGCCATTAATCAAGAAAAAACGAGGGAGATTTTCAGTAGCTTACAGGGTAAATTCTTATTCCGGTGATTCGCTTTTAAATATATTGGAAAAAATAAATCTAAACATGGATAAAAAAAGTGGACTAAGAACCTTAGGACCAATACCAAAGGACACATTATTAACCAGAAAAATAAGCGGAGTGCCAGTAGAAAGAGAAAGATATGCCTCAAGATTCTATGAATTTGACTGGAACGAAAAGCTTGGGATAAAAAATTCTCTTGAACTTTACCGTGATTTAAGAAGAAAGTACAAGCTATAATGTTTCACGTGAAACATTGTCGGGATATTCGTAACTTATTGATTTATATAGTTTTATAAGTTTTTGAAAGCAAAATAAACAATCCGTTGTTTCGATTTCTCATCGTTTTACCTTCTTTTATTGAGAGATAGGAGTGTTTTTTAGTTTACCTCAAATATAAAGCTAAAACTGATACGTCTGATGCTGAAATTCCCGATATTCTCGACGCTTGCCCTAATGATGACGGTCTTACTTTCATCAGTTTCTCACGGGCTTCTGTTGAAATTGAATTAATTTTTATATAATCGAAATCTTCAGGTATCTTCTTGTTTTCGTTTTCAAGGAAATATTCTACTTCTTTAAGTTGTCTTTTTATGTAGCCTTCATATTTGATTTCTGTTTGCAGTAATTCCGTTAACGTTCGGTTTTTACTGATTATTTTCAGTGCATCTGGCAAGTCATTTTGTAGTTTAAGCAGGTCTTCTAATTTAATATTGCTTCTTTTTGTCAATGAGAAAAGGTCTGTCGAATCGGTAACTTCAGTCTCGTCTTTTGATAAAAGATAAGGATTAATTTTCTCGGCTTTCAATTTGTATTCTTTGCATTTAGCATAACCAATGGTAAGAATAGTCTGCTTCTCAAGTACTTTTTCGAAATGTTCTTTTGGTATAAGACCGAGTTCATAACCGTATTTCATCAACCTTTGGTCAGCATTGTCCTGACGTAACAAAAGACGATATTCAGCACTCGAAGTAAACATCCGATAGGGTTCCTCGGTGCTTTTGTTGACTAAATCATCAATTAACACTCCAATATAAGCTTCAGACCTTTTCAGAGTGAAAGGTTTCTGATTTTTGATTTTCAATGCCGCATTAATTCCAGCTATCAAGCCCTGACAGGCGGCTTCTTCGTATCCTGATGTTCCGTTCAACTGTCCAGCAAAATAAAGCCCTTCGACAAGTTTTGTCTCCAAAGTAAATTTCAGTTGGTATGGATAAAAGAAGTCATATTCTATGGCATAAGCTTTCCGCAGCATTTTCACATTTTCCAAGCCACGGATTGTCTTCAATCCTGCAAGCTGTACTTCCTCAGGTAAGCTCGAAGAAAAACCGTTTACATAGACAGAATCGGTATTTAATCCTTCCGGTTCGAGCAAAATTTTATGGGAGTTTCTTTCAGAAAAACGGTTGATTTTATCTTCAATCGAAGGACAGTAACGTGGTCCAACCCCTTTTATCCTTCCTTGGAACATTGGTGAACGGTCAAAACCAGTTCTTAATACGTCGTGTGTAAGCTCATTTGTTTCAGTTGCCCAGCAAACAATTTTATTACTGACAGTTTCGGTTGTATAGGAAAATGGCTCTGGCTGTGAATCTCCTGGGCTTTCTGTAACTTTGCTGTAATCAATTGAATCCTTATGAATTCTCGGAGGTGTTCCTGTCTTTAATCGTCCCATTTCGAAACCAAATTCGTTCAGTTTGTTGGATATATGCTCTGATGGACTTTCGCCGACTCTGCCTCCTTTTGTCCATTCTTCTCCTGTCCACATTACACCGTTGAGAAAAGTTCCGGGACAGAAAACGACAGCATCTGCGTAAATAATTGAATTATCAGTAGTTATAATGCCTTTAACTTTGTTTTTTTCAATAAGAATTTCCCAAGCAGTGGCTTCAATTAAGGTGAGATTTTTTGTTTTTGAAAGTAAATCATATACAACAGAAGGATATAAATCTTTGTCAATCTGTGCTCTTGGAGACCAGACTGCAGGACCTTTGGAGCGGTTAAGCATTTTGAAATGAATACCTGCCCTGTCTGCTAAAATTCCCATAGCACCGCCCAGAGCATCTATTTCTTTGACAATATGTCCTTTTGCGGTACCACCAACAGACGGATTACACGATGGTCTGCCCATTGTCTGCAAACTCATTGTAACAAGTGCTGTATTGCATCCCATCTTTGCCGAAACAAACGATGCTTCAATTCCTGCGTGACCTGCTCCAATTACTATTATATCGTAATGATTATCCATTTTTTTTATTCAGTACTTTCACTCAAAAAATGTGATGAATTCAAATATTTTTTAAGAAGAAGTAAAAGAAATTATATTATTTTTTAATTTAAAAGGTTATGAAACCGCTTAATTGTTCAGCGTCTTTAATGTGTAAGAGCATTTTTTCACCGACAAGATTTTGAACTGCTTTTTTTGCCCTTTCGACTGATAAATTGTAACGGTAGGCATATCTCCAGATGTCAATTGGCTCAATGGAGATTTCCAGTATCAATGCCTGCTCGACTGTAAGTTGCTTGTGGTCCATATACATTTGTCTGACAGTTTCTCTCATCAGCTTTGCTTCATCTGAAATCAAATGTTCATCTGTGAAAAAGTAGTTGTCATTGTCAAGTAAATCACAAATAGGGAAACCACGGATTTTGCTCAACAGCAATGGTAAAAAATTGACGGCTACCAGATATGGCTCTTCTTCTCCTTCCCAGAGGTCTTTCCAAACCATAAGGTCATTTATCTTTAACCACTCGAAGAATTGTACTTCGCTTTGGGGCATTTTCATCAAATATTTTGTTCCGTATTTATCTATAACTGCTTGAATATTTCCATCAGATAAAACATCAAGCATCTCTTCAGGAAATGATAAATAATCGTTCTTTGCCAAATGGTCTTCACACCAGTTTATTACTTCTTTATCAGTCATTTTGTACTAAATATTTCAAATTGCAAATAAAATCTTCTCAAAATTATACAATATTTATCTTAAAATCGTCTTATGCACAGTTTTTTTAAAATTTTTGAAAGAATTTATGAACTGGATTTTGACTATTGGTTTGCTTGTATTATCAAATACTTTTATGACATTTGCCTGGTACGGGCATTTGAAATTCAAGGAATATGACTGGTTCAGCAACCTCAATATCTTTGGTATTATCCTTATCAGTTGGGGTATAGCTTTTTTTGAATATTGCTTTCAGGTCCCGGCAAACAGAGTTGGTTATAATGGCAATGGTGGTTCTTTTTCTCTTGTTGAGCTGAAGGTTTTGCAGGAAGTAATTACCTTGACTGTTTTCTCAGTTTTTACACTGTTCTTTTTCAAAAACGAAGTTTTCAAGATTAATCATCTCATAGGTTTTGTTTTTTTGATATTAGCAGTCTATTTTATTTTTAAGAAATAAATCAGCCCATCTGATTTCTCTTCGCAATGAATTCTCTCATTGCCTTGTCGAAAGGGTCAGAAGTTGAGATTAGATTATAATCAATATCAGCATTACGGCAGGCTTTTTTTATATCATTTGTAAATTCTTTCATTGTTTGGGCATAAGCTTTTTGAATCTGATAAGGTTGAGTGGTCATTTCGTCTCCAAGTTCAATATCTTTAAAAATAGCATCTCTGCCAAATTTAAAGTCAATTTCTCTTGGGTCGAGTATTTGGAATACCAATACTTCATGCTTTTTATGACGAAAATGCTGTAAAGCACTTTTCACAGAAGACAAATCATCAAAGAAATCACTGATGATAACGACCAGCCCTCTTCTTCGTATGCGTTCAGCAAGCAAATCGAGTGCCTGAGCAGTTCCTGTCTGATTTGCAGGTGTTGTAGAATCGAGCATTTTCAAAATATTGTGAATTTGTGATTGTCTCGAGCTTGCCGGGACAAAAGTTTTTATTTCAGTGTCATAAAGGGAAAGCCCTACAGCATCTCTTTGTTTAATTAGTAAATAAGACAGAGCCGCCGCAAGATAGGACGCATATTCAAATTTGGAGATATTCCCTTCTGAAGCAAACCGCATAGAAGCACTTGCATCAACGGCAATCATACTTCTTAAATTAGTTTCTTCTTCGAATTGCTTGACGTAGTATTTGTCTGTTCTACCAAAGACTTTCCAGTCAATATGACGAAATTCATCTCCTTGTCTGTATTGACGATGTTCGGCAAACTCAACACTAAAGCCGTGATATGGTGAACGATGCAATCCTGTAATAAAACCCTCAACGACAAGACGTGCTTTCAGCTCAATGTTTGAAAGCTTTGCAATAGTGTTAGGTTCGAGATATCTCCTGTAATCATTCATTTGTTTGTTTTATTTTTTATCATTAAAAAATAGAGACGGAATTGTCTGTTAATTAGGGTAAGGGGTATAGGGAATGACTTCAAATAATTTATAATAAAATTAATTATTTCACGTGAAACTTATCTAAGATGAAGATATTAATAACCGAAGCAAGCAATTTGGTGGCTGAGTCCATAATCAGGGTTCTTCAAAGAGAATCCGAACATTCAATTCATGTCCTTTCCGAAAAAGCAAAAGAAAAATTTGTCTTCGGCAAGCTTAACCTTTATCCAGCAGACTTAATGAATTTCCGACAGGTAAAAGATATTGCCTATTCCATTAAACCTGATGTAATAATCAATACTTTTGAATTCGGAACAATTTACGAAAATGATAAGAAGAAAATGC
>RCNQ01000145.1 GCA_003731675.1 Bacteroidetes/Chlorobi group bacterium ChocPot_Mid | reverse complement strand
ATAAAAAACACGTGAGTTACAAATAATTTATTAATTTGTCCAATATATTAGTTTTATCTATTTTTGTTGTTAGCAATTCCTAAATAAATGGAATTGTTAGACGTTATTAAAGAGAACATAATGGAAAATGAAGAAAATGAGTTTAGCAGAAGCACAAGCAGAAAAAAAATTAAAAATCAATTCGATAGCTACAGGCAAAGAAGCCCTAAGAAGACTTACTGCCATGGGTATCCATATTGATGATGAAATCATTAAGTTAAATAATCCCAAATGGGGTCCAGTACTTGTTCAGAATATATCAAATGGTCAAAATAAATTAGCATTGGGACGTGGTTTAGCTGAAAAAATTCTTGTAGAATATGAAAACTAAAACTGTAGTTTTCGTTGGACAGCATGGCTCAGGTAAAAGCTCATTATTCGATATTATGAGCGATATTAACACTCCTTCGTCAGGAACAACTTTTGAATACCGAACATCAGAAATAGACTTAAACGGTGAAATTGTTCATATTGTTGATTTACCAGGTATTTATTCATTAAATCCGAATGACCCGGCAGAAAAACTTACAGTTGATTTTCTTTTGAATAATAAAATTGACTTGATAATTAATGTTGTTAATTCAACAATGTTGGCAAGAAGTCTGGAACTGACTGTTGAATTGATAGAGTTAGGTGTTCCCATGGTGATTGCTATGAATATGCAGGATGAAGCTGAACAGCTTGGATTAAAAATAAATGTAGATGAATTAAAGAGACAGTTAAATATTCCTGTTCAATTTACTTCAGCACGATATGGGAAAGGAATACGTAAGTTAGCAGACAAATGCTATTTTAGTTTAACAAACAAAGAATATAGACCTGTTATTTTACCATATACACATCATCTTGAAGTTCAAATATTAGATATACAGAACGAAATTGATAATTACCTTCAGGAACGTGATTCTAATACAACCAATTCAAAAGCAATAACAGGGTCATCAAGATTTTTTGCTATTAAATCAATAGAAAACCCAGAAATACTTAATGATGATTTAATTAAGGTAACAAACAAAAAATCAAAAATAATTGCGGAAGATTTGCATACTCATCACAGAATGGATGCCTTCGAAACAATATCCTACGAAAGACATCACCTTGCAATGAAAATTGCTGAAGATATAAGTCAGGTAGTCAAAAGGAGGGAAAGACCAATAAGTGAAAAATTAGATTCATTTTTGTTGCATCCTGTCGGCGGATATTTTTTTCTGCTATTATTTTTTGGTTCTTATTTCTTCACGATTTTTCTTGTAGGTAATTACCTGACATCTTTAGTTGATGCTCCAATAAATCATTTATCTGAATTATTTGCTCCGCTGTCACAAACACATCCTTTTTGGTGGCACACTATAAATGGAGCTTATATGGGTTTTGCAGGTGTTATGGGAATAGTTCTCCCCTATTTTCTACCATTGGTATTTCTGACTTCTCTTTTCGAAGATACTGGATATATAACACGTATAGCATTTCTGTTAGATGCCATTATGCATAAAATAGGACTTCATGGAAAATCTGTTGCACCATTCGTTTTAGGTTTCGGATGCTCTGTTCCTGCACTTTATGCAACAAGAATGATAGAAAACAAACGCGACAGAATGATTACCGCAGTTTTACTACCATTTATACCCTGTACAGCGCGTATAGCAGTTATATTTGCACTGACAGCCGCTTTTGCCGGACCTATCTGGGCAATAATTGTTTTTATTTTTGTCCTGATAGTTATTTCAATAAGCAGTAAAATACTATCAAAAATCCTGACAAAACCGACCGGTTTGATTATGGATATCCCAACCTTGAAACTACCATCTATATCAATCTCATTGAAAAGGACATGGTATAAAATAAAAGACTTCATTCGTGAAGCCATCATATTTCTCATCGGTGGGAGTATAGTACTCGGCTGGATAGAATATTTCAATGTCGGACATTACATAAATAAGATATTCGCTCCTATTTTAACATACATACTTGGTTTACCTGAGCAATTAGGGTCAACACTTGTTTTCGGATTTTTAAGAAAAGAACTAATAATAGTAATGGCAAATCAGGCAATGGGAGTAAAATCATTATCACAACTTCCTATGTCGCTTGAACAAATTATGATTTTCATAATTTTTGTAACATTATATTTTCCTTGTCTTGCAACACTTGTAGTATTATGGAAAGAATTTGGCAGAAAAACAGCAATAACAGCATCAATATTTTCTATCATAGTTGCTACATTTTCAGCTTTTCTTTTTAAAGTCGGTTTTATGCTTTTTTGAAAATAAACAGACATTAAATCAACATAGTGCTGATAATTCTTTCTATTCCTTCCTTGGCACCTAATGGAATTGGGATATGTCCGTGAGGTACAGAGTAATCATTTGGATTAATCCTGATGAGAATTGCATTGCGTGATGCGGCGACTGATTCGGATTTATATCGGACTGTAGGCACTGCGTGTCCAGCTCCGAATTCTAAAATTACAATTCTCTTGTTTACAATTGAATTTAACCATTTATCCAAACGAAGTTCTTGAACTGAAGTGCGTTTATCAAGCCAGCCCCAATCACCAAACATTAAAATATTTGGTCTTGCAATCCTTCCGCAATTTCTGCATTTGGGCAATGGTTCTTTAGCTAACAATTCTTGTTCATCAACTTCAATTTGTAAATCCTCTGCACTCCAAATGTCATCACTGCAATTTGAGTGGCATTGCAGGTGATGAATAGAACCGTGGCATTCTGCAATTTTATTCTCATCAAATCCTGCTTTTTGAAACTGACCATCTACATTTGATGTAAATACAAAGTATTTGTCAGATTTACTTTTAACTAACTCGTGTAATAATTTAAATCCATTGTGAGGTTCAGTTTTCCGATAAAGATTTAATCTATGTCCATAAAAGCCCCATGCAAGTTTAGGATTTGAAGTAAACCAATCTGGGTTAGCCATTTCAGTGAATGAAATTCCAAGCTTCGCTATAGGTGGATATGCTTTCCAAAACCCCTGATTACCACGAAAATCAGGCAACCCGGAATCAACTCCCATACCTGCACCAGCATTAATCAAGATAGCTTCAGCGTTGTTCAAGGCATCTGCGGCTAATTTGATATTTTCATTTAAATCAATCATCACCTAAATATTTCTCATAAAATGCTTTAAGATTCGATATGTTATTTGAAATCAACATAATCATTTCTAAATTTCCAATACTTTTATTGTAAAGATACAAATTTTCATCATCAAAAAATAGTTTTTTTTCTTCACTTAGGATAATTTCATTATTATTAATAAAATTGTTTAAGTCATTTAGAGTATTGAATTTAAATAAAATGAAATCGGAATATCCTTCTGCGGCATTTAATTCGGATATAAATGCCGAATATTTGCAATCTAATTTTAACAATTCTGATAGTGAACTATTAATGTTTTGAAAGCCCAATTGTCCTTTAAATAATCTGATTCTATCAGAAATTTGCTGAAAATTCTTTTTGTATAATAATTTTGGAAAAACTAAATCAGAAAAATTGAATTGAGGTATTAGTTTTTTAGCCAGGTCAATGCAAAAATCATAAGTTTCCTTATCTCCGGTTTCATTTATTATTGATATATAGTAATTACCTTTTACAAATTGAACATTATAGTTATTTGAACAGAAATATTCAGTGACTGGCTTCATATTCAGACAATTGAAATGATTGACAGAGTAAATCCCAAAAGATGATTCATTAGTTTGCATCTGGAAAATTTCAACTTTAATTTTTTCTTTATTGTAATCGAATGAAAATACTTTTAATTCATTAAAACCATATTCCAAATACAAGTCTGCTCCACCGTTTAGGTAGCCCCACAAAGAATTATTGTTGAATTGTTTTGTCTCAACATCAGAATTAATTGATTGAGGCAATACAATATTAATAGTTTCCTCACACAAGGAGTAATAATGAAGCAAAAAAAGAAATATTACTATATTTTTCATCATTTAGCTAAAGAACCATTTTTCTGATTTGAATATTATTTAAATCTGCATTACCTAATCCATTTTTTTCTGCCATTTGCAAAAAAGTATAAGATGAAGGAACAATGTCTTTTTGGACACCCATTTCTCTTCTTTTATTGAGAACAATATCCAAGCTTATTCTATCAACAGCCACAGGGTCTGAGCTAAGAAGTATGGTATTGTAATCTGTTATAAATTCTGGTTTAGCACCTGGTCCTCCATCATAACATCCTCTGATACCGTCCATAATATTTAATACAAGTTTGTCCCGAATAGGTGGAAAGCAAGGGACTTCAGCTGAAGTTTCAGCCCATAATTGCTTATGTAATCTTCCTGTATTGGTGATTGAGCCGTAGGCAATATTTTTCAGGCAACCAGTAATAGATGTTCCAGCATTTTTCAAAACCGGTATGTTGATGATTTTATCAACCATTTGAGTAACAATTTTAGTAAAGTATGAATATTTGCCCCCATTGACCATATAAGGTAATGTTTCACTATCATAAACACCATCAATATCAGCCCAATAGAACCAATCCTTATCAATCATTGATTCACTGTATAATTGCCCGTTTTCATCATAAAATGAACCTTGTTTGTCTTTTCTTTCTGTGCCAATTATTTGGACTGCCGGGAAATTTTCAGGAGTAAATCCTGCTTCAAAAAGCTGAAATTCTCTTCTGTCCCAAATGATTATATTTTCTAACGGGACACCGATGTTCACAAGCTCGGATATGACAGTCCTGACAACTTCGTGACTTGTAGAGAGAAGTTTTCCTCCGACAGGATTGACCTTAATACCTATTCGGTCGGTAGGTGAAAATAACTGAGACCATGCCTCTTTATTGTTTTTCTTTTCCGTTAAAATAAGCATTGCCTGGTCAATCATAAAGCTAATTTCTTCGTAATCAAATTTTCCATTGTTAATAGCCATTTCATTTTGTATTTCTACAACTTTTCCTGAGTATTTCCCTGGCAAAGACAGCTGAGTTTTTGGGTATTTAAAAGCATCTGCTATATTTGTTTTTGGTTTTTCGATGACATTGGTATTCTGAGCTTTTGCAAAGTTATATTTTAAAAAGCTACCGGCTAATGCTAATGAAGCACCTTTTTTAACAAATTCACGTCGAGAGATTGATTTCATAAAAACTATTTTTTATTATTCAAAAATAATATTTTACATTTTTTCAAAATATAATTTACTAAATTGAGTCGAAATATCTTTTGATATTTATGAGAAAAAAAATAATTTATTAAGAAAATTTTTTATGATATAGCAATATGGCACGATTACCTATTTATAATTGTTATCATCCTGTAATGAAGAAAAAAACTGAGGATGTAACAGAAATTGATGATTCCATCAAGAAACTTGTTGAGGATATGTTCGAGACTATGTATAAAGCAGATGGAATAGGTTTGGCGGCTAATCAGGTTGGGATTTCTAAGTCCTTACTAATTGTAGATACTTCAATTAGCAGTGAAGAGAATTACAGACATCCGCCAATAGTGTTAATCAATCCGGAAATTGAAGAAGAATCTGATGAGGAAGTTGAAATGAATGAGGGTTGCCTTAGTATTCCCAAATTTAATGATAAAGTCTGGAGACCCGATGTTATTCAGGTAAAATATTATGATTTGAATGGGAATCAGCAGACATTGGAAGCAGGAAATTTACTTTCCAGGGTAATTCAACATGAAATAGACCATTTAGATGGTATTCTTTTCTTCGAAAGATTGACGTCAATCAGAAAAACTTTAGCAAAAAGTAAATTGAAAAAAATTGAAAAGGGATTAACATTGCCTGAATATCCTATGGTTTTACCTGACGGAACACTTACAGGTAGTAATAAATAATTTATTTTATGGTGAGTTGTGGATTATCTTGAATTGAAAGATATTATTTTTGAAGGAGAGTCAACGACAACTGAATTTAAAAGAAAGTTTACAACACCTGAGAAAATTGCTAAGGAAATATCAGCATTGGCTAATACAAAAGGTGGATATTTAATTTTCGGAGTTGATGATGATGGTTCAATTTATGGAGTTGATAATGAAAAAGGAGAAATTGACTATATAGAAGAAGCTTGTGCATTTTATCTTGACCCACCCGTCGAAGCAGAAATAGAAATAATTGAAATAAACTGGAAAGATATTGTTGTTGTAACAATACCAGAAGGCAAGAAAAAACCTCATAAGGTAATAAATACAGAAGACAGTAATGCTTATATTAGAGTTGGTGAACAATCAGTTATAGCAAGCAGGGAGATGGTAAAAGTAATGGAGGGTATGAATCCTGATGCTAAATCACTTAAATTAAGTATCGGAAAAAATGAAAAAAGACTTCTGGAGTATTTGAATATTCATCCTAAGGTAACTGTCATGGATTTTTCAAGACTATGTAATATCTCTAAAAGGAGGGCTTCTCAGTTGATTGTAAGACTTGTCAGAGCTGGAGTATTACAAATTCATCAGGATTCCACAACTGATTACTTCACATTGATACCTGACGATAAACCGTTATAAATAATATAATTACTATCAGTTATTTAATAATTCGATTAGTTGATTTTATAAAAAATATTTTTTGCTGTTCAAAAATGTTGGAAAATTTATTATCACAATCGAAGAAATATTATTTAATTTTGCATTGCAGCATAAACAAAATTTGTAATTGGGGGGATAATGAATATCGCAGTCATTGGAGCTGCTCGTAGTGGCTTAGCAGCAGCATTGTTAGCTAAGAGACATAAGCATGACGTATTTTTATCTGAAAGCCGTCCAGTAGAAGACTTTCCAGAAACTTTAGATTTTTTAAAACAAAACAAAATTGATTCTGAGTTCGGAGCTAACAGCGAAAGAGCTTTGGAAAATACTGATTTGATAATTACATCTCCCGGAGTACCAAGAACAGCATTTATAATTAAAGAGGCGGAAAAAAGGAAAATCAGAATAATAAGTGAACTTGAGTTTGCATTTTGGTACTGCAAAAATCCCATAATAGCTATAACAGGTACAAATGGAAAGACAACTACAACAAGTCTGATAGCTCATATATTTAATAAATCAGGAAGGAAAGCTATTGTTGCCGGTAATATTGGTAATCCCTTATCTAACGTCGTAGATGACATAGAAGCTGATACTGTGATAGTAGCCGAGGTGAGCAGTTATCAATTAGACAGGATAGAAAAATTTAAACCACAAGTAGGACTGATATTGAATATTACTCCTGACCATCTTGCATATCATGGTAGTCTTGAGGATTATTCATTAACGAAATATAAAATAGCAAAAAATCATGACGAGAATTGTTTATTAATACTTAACGCAGATGACGAATTAGCATCGAAAGGTGCTTCATATACAAAAGGTAAGGTAGCATATTTTTCTATGAATAAAGTTGTGGGGGGAATATACAACAAGAATGGAAAGATGTGCTGTAATTTTCCAAATCAGCATAATGAGGAGATTATAATGACTTTTGACGAAGTAAGTATTCCGGGCATTCATAATGCCCAAAATTCATTGGCAGCCGCTTTAGCTGCTCGAGCTTTTGAGATTACAAATGAAAATATCAGGGATAGTTTGATGACTTTTGAAGGAGTCGAACATCGTCTTGAATTTGTAAGGAATATTGATGGTGTTGACTACATCAATGATTCAAAAGCAACAAATATTAATGCGACATGGTATGCATTATCAAGCTATAAGAAACCAATTATTTGGATTGCCGGTGGCAGAGGAGATTCGAATGATTATTCTGAGCTTGATTTAGTTGTGGAGAAGAATGTGCAATGCATCATAGCTATTGGTGAAGAAGCTGATAATATTTTTAATCATTTTTCATCTATGTTAAGATGCTACAGATGTGACAGTCTGGAAGCAGCTGTTAAAAAAGCAAGGGATATTGCCCTTCCGAGCAATGTTGTGCTTTTTACACCTGCGTGCAAATCTTTTGATATGTTTGTTAATTATGAACATCGGGGTGAAGTGTTTAAAGAAATTGTTAACAAACTAACTTAGCAAAATGGATTCATATAATTGCTAAGCTATTGGGATTATAGCCTTATAGTTTATTTGATTAATATAAAAAAGTAATGGAAGAACCAAAGAATCATATTGATTGGTATATATTATTATCTGTAGCATTTTTAATGCTTTTCAGCATAGCATTTGTTTATAGTGCAAGTTCATCTTATGCACAGTTGAAGTTTGGTTCAGAAGAAAAAATGTTCTGGAATCATTCGGCAAGGGTTCTTTTCGGTTTATTGATAATAATTGTAATAGCAAAAATAGATTACCGATTTTGGAGAAAGATATCAAAGATTTTAATACTTAGTGCATTGGTATTATTGATTACTGTATTGTTGGTAGGAATACAGGCAAAAGGTGCATCACGGTGGCTTGATTTCGGAATTTTAAGATTCCAACCATCGGAATTTGCCAAATTTGCTCTTGTTATTCATCTCGCAGCTTTAATTACGAGAAAGCAGGAAGTAATTAAGGATTTTAAAAAAGGAATGTTACCTATTTTAATATGGACAGGAGCTATAGCACTGTTAATAATCATGCAACCCAACTTATCAACTACATTGGTTATTATAATGATTTCTCTGGTAATGATGTATATTGGTAATACCAAGCTATCGCATATTTTGTCCATCGGTGGTGTGTCTATGTTTATAGCATCTGTAGTTGTATTAATAAAATCAGGTTACTGGATGCAGAGAATAAAAGCATTTTTTGCAAGTCCGGAGCAGGTTGGAAACCTTGAAAGTTATAGTTATCAACTTCAACAATCTCTAATAGCATTTGGTAATGGTGGTCTATTTGGCTTAGGTCCGGGTTTGTCAAGGCAGTCAGATTTATTTTTACCAGAATCTTATGGTGATTTCATTTTTTCTATTGTTGGAGAAGAATATGGATTTATTGGTACAGCAGTAATAATCAGCGTTTTCAGTTTTATATTTTGGAGAGGGATGATAGTTGCGAAAAATGCACCTGATAGTTTCGGATATTTTCTTGCTATTGGAATTATTATGACATTAAGTATTAATGTTTTGATTAATGCAGGAGTTAATATTGGGTTGTTGCCAACAACCGGACTGCCAATGCCATTTATTAGTTATGGGGGAACTGCAGTTATTTTTCATTCAGCTTCGATAGGAATTCTGCTGAATATATCCTCTCAAGCTGGAGTTTTCAAGAGTGATATTTGAAAATATTTTGCTAAATTGTAAAAAATAATTTTAATATTATGAGAATGAATTTATGAAAAATTTTTTTGTGATAATAGCAGTATTACTTACAGTTTATGCTTGTAACGAAAGTACTACAAACAGTAAAGAAACTAATCAAGTAAAAGCATTGATTAATGGTAATCAGTTTCAAACAGATAAAATAAATGTAGAAGTAATGTTGGGTCCTGCAAGGAAACAATTAAGAATTTACGGCGAAAGCGGACAACTTGCTTTGGAATTGATTTTAAAATTTGAACCAATGGATAGTATAAAAGCTGGCACATATTATCTTTCAAAAGATGGTGATTTTCTTGGTGTTTACTACCATACCGATGTAAAAGATACAGCAACTGAAGGAACAGTCGTCCTTGAAAATTTTATTGATGGGCAAAATCCAATTGCAAAAGGTACATTTAACTTCTTGGTTAAGCAGAATAACACTTTGCAATACAGCATAACAAATGGAGTATTTAATTCCGGAAAATAAGTCATCAAAAAAATACATTTTCTAATTTTTTTCAATTTTTTTTGAATCACTTCAAAAATGATTGATTTTTCTTGCTAAATCCATAAATAATAAATATCAAAGAAATCATAGTGCATAAATATACTAACCAATCACCCAAGAGGACATAAATGGATTTATCTTTTAAAATTGGAACACTTTCAGCATCAGCAATTACTTTGTATTGCTCCATCAATTTAATAATTTCACCTGAAGGTGAGATGAACCCAGAGATTCCTGAGTTAGCACATCTTGCTATGTAACGTCTGGTTTCAATCGCTCTGACTTGTGACATAATGAAATGTTGTTCAGGACCGAAAGTGTGATTGAACCAAGCATCATTAGTTATAACCACAAGTATTCCAGCTCCTTGATTAACATACTCTCTTGTAAAATCAGGATAAATTGATTCAATACAAATAACTGCACCAATCTTAACGTTTGATTTTAAATTTGATTTATTTTCTTCTGATTTTTGTTTTCTATTCAACAATAAAGGAAATTGTTTTTCTCCTGTGTTCCAGCTCGAAATACCCACACCCCACTTAAACCATTCCGTAGCGAAAGATAAATATTTGCCATAAGGAAATCTTTCGGAAAATGGAGTTAATCTCATCTTGTGGTAAATTTGATATAGAGAATCTGGTAAATCGGGATTAATAATTACAGCCGCATTAAATGATTCGTAGTAAAATGAATCAGTACCTTCAAGCTGTTTGACTGTTTTTGGAATTCTGTCACCTTTC
Organism: Bacteroidetes/Chlorobi group bacterium ChocPot_Mid; assembly: GCA_003731675.1. Lineage (GTDB taxonomy): Bacteria > Bacteroidota > Ignavibacteria > Kapaibacteriales > UBA2268 > ChocPot-Mid. The sequence continues at coordinate 23,803 of RCNQ01000145.1, read as the reverse complement.
CTGTATAGCTTAATATCTGCTAATCCAGTGAGAACAGCTATATCCCGATAATCTACCCAATACTTTAATTCTCCGAAATCGTGAGAACTATTCATATTTAAATCCTGATAAGGTATTGCAGTCTCTGACCAAAGAAAGAAATCAATATCGGGTTGATATTTTAATAATGAATCCTGAAGTTTTAAATGCAGTCTTATTTGTTCAGGAACATTTCTTTCCCATTTAGCCCAAGGATTTATATTTGGTTGAACAATTCCAATTTTAACATTCTTATTTTTTTTAATTATTTTACTATGTTCAAATTCATTTATACGAAATATACCGTAAATGTAGGGAAATAAAATCAGTAAAACCACAGATAGAAAAATAAATTTAATTCCCTTTACTTTTTGACAATTTAACAAAGAAAACTGAAGACTGTTTTCATTAATGAACAATCTTGCTAACAAAGAATTTATCAAAATAATAATAAAACTAACTCCCCAAATTCCAGAGATGTCAGCAAATTGCAGCCAAACAATGTTATATGCTTGAGTATAACCGATAGTCAACCAAGGATAATTTAATTCACCTAAGCTGTGAAGCCATTCAAAGGCAGTCCAGATAAAAGGAAACAACCACAAGGCGAAGCTCAACCCATATTTTTTTCTTATAAACAAATAGCTATAGACAGGTACAAGAAAAAAGAGGGGATGAAAAAATGACAGTATTATTCCTGATGCCATTAAAAATGGGTCGGCATTTGTCTGCCAGCTTCCAATCCACCAATTTGTCATTGTATGATAAATGAAAAACGTTATATAAATTAACCAGAATGACTTTTCACCTTTTCTAACTTCAAGTGAAAATAATAATGGTATAAATGCAAAAAATGCTATGAAATGGAAAGGAAATGGCGGAAATGCCAAAGCAAGCAGTATTCCTGTCAGCCATCCGATTATATATGTTTGTGTTTTTGTTATCATAATTAAGATTTCGATGTTAGTATTTTTTTATAAACTACAATTATGTGAGCAGGTTTGTTAATTATCAAATTTGAAATTTTGTCAATGAATTTCCAGAGAGAAAAAGGCAGATATTTTAAAAACACATGGGTTCTCAGAATGTTTAAAGCTTTGTTTCCAAAAATTAAAAATTTAATTTTTTCTTCAAAGCCATTACCAATTATATTAAAGTATTTTGAAAGTTTATGTTCATCAAATGAATGAAGATGAGCATTTTTAGGTGTCATTTGATTGCAGTGGATGCAAAGATAATAGGGGATTACCTCTTTATAAGGTGTACTTATAATGAATTTACCTCCCGGTTTCAATATTTTAATCATTTTTTTTATAAATTCTTCAGGATTTATTAGATGCTCAATGATTTCAGAAGCAATTATGCAATCAATAGTATTTTCTTTGAAAGGAGGATTCAATGCATCAGCAACTAAACCAAAATGATTCTTATTTGAATTTTCATTGAGACTTTGAAGTACATTTTTTTCTGATAAATCTAATGATATCAGAATATGATTATCAAAATCAATGTTTTTTGAAAGCCAGGAACCACCTGAACCAACATCTAAAATTAATTCAGCATTTGAAGGGATTTTTGATAAGATATATTCTCTAACTCTTCTTTCTTCATGCTCAGTTGCTTTGCATTCTCTTTGTTCAAAGTAATCAAATAATTCAGCATCTTTTTCATAATGCTCAATATAGTTCATTTCAGAATCACTAATATCTTTAATAAGCATAATGGGAATATTCTTTTCGATGGAATATCTGCTATTGCATTTGATACAAACAAGAAAAGAATTTTCTTCAGACTGATTTTGTTCTATTAACTGAGATAATTCTCCTCCACATTCTGGACATATTAAGATTCTATATAATTCAAATTCTTTCAATAATCTAATAACATAATTAAAAAAATCAAAAATAGTAAATTTTATTGATTTTCATAAGTTATATTTCATAGTAATTGCTTCCTTTTTCCCTTCAAAGTCTTTTCAACAAATATCGGTTTCAATGTATCTGGGTGTAATCCTGAATAATACATCAATGTTGAATAAGTTGAGGGAGTAGGAGTAAAGACCTGCATCTGCTCCGGTTTGAGTTTTAATTCATTATGTATGAAATTTCGAAGTTCTTCCATATCTTGTTGTTCACAACCTGGATGAGCCGCAATCAAGTAATAGGTCAAGAATTGATTTTTACCAATTTTCTTTGAAAAATCATTAAATCTTCTTCTAAAATCAATCAGATTTTTGTTTGAAGGTTTTCCCATTAATTGGAGAACGTTTTCTGAAACATGTTCAGGTGCAATTTTCAGTTGTCCGGAAACATGGTCTTTAACTAAATTCAGCAGATACTTCTCCCCTGCTTTATGGTCTTCAATAATTAAATCATAACGCAAACCAGAACCAATAAAAACTTTTCGGACTCTTGGAATTCTTTTTACTTTTTCCAATAAATCAATTTGACTGGAATGGTCAATCTTCATTGCTTTGCATCTTTCAGGCAGTAAGCAACGTTTATCTTTACAGCTTCCTTTAGTAGATTGCAATTTACATTTATTATCAAACATGTTTGCAGTAGGACCACCAATATCATTAATGATACCTTTGAAATCTTTATGTTGTGTAATGTTTCTGACTTCTTTGAGAATTGAATTTACGCTTCTGCTGTTGATTGTTCTTCCTTGATGGACAGTGATAGCACAGAAGTTGCATTCTCCGTAACATCCCCGATGTGAGTTAATTGAGAACTGTATGGTTTCGAGAGCTTTTACTTTGCCATGTTTTTTATAGTAAGGATGAACATCTCTTTCGAAGTCGAGTTCATATATTTCATCGAGTTCTTTTTGTGATAAATTGAAATTCGGAGGGTTTTGGATTAAATATCTTGAGTCTTGTTTCTGACAAAGTCCATTGGCATTTAATGGGTCATTGTTTTGATAAAAATGATGGAACATTTCTATAAATTTTATTTTATCATTTTTTACTTCATCATACGAGGGTAATTCTATGTAATTATCAACTTTTGTATTAGAAATATAGCAAAGTCCTCTTAATAATTTAAGACTTTTGTTTTGTTTGATGAAATCAGCTGTTTCAAGGATGGTTCTTTCAGCCATTCCATAGACAAGATAATCAGCTTTTGAATCAAATAGTATGCTTTTGCGAATTGCATCAGACCAATAATCGTAATGAGCAATTCTTCTTAAACTTGCTTCAATACCTCCAATAATTATTGGCTTGGTATTTTTAAAATACTGACGAATTAAATTGGTATATTTGATAACTGCTCTATCAGGTCTTTTGTTGTTCAGTCCACCGGGGGTCAGGTCGTCATTTTTCTTTTTCTTTAACAAAGCAGTATAATTTGTAACCATGGAATCCACGCATCCAGCGGATACTCCCCAAAAAAGTTCTGGTTCGCCCAAACGCATAATATCTTTCGGTGAGGAAATATCAGGTTGAGAGATAATCCCAACTTTAAATCCTTTCGAAACCAGTAATTTTCCTAAAAGAGCAGAACCATCATAGTAATTGTCTATGTAAACATCTCCTGAGATAAGAATAATATCGAGTTTTTCCCATCCCAAATGATGCATTTCTTCTTTAGTTGTCGGTAAAAACATTTAAATATATTTTTGTTTTTTAAAATTTTTACATAAGTTATATGTTTCAAAAATATAAAATTATAAAGAAACTAATTAATTAAATAAATTTAAAGGAATAGTGATGAGAGTAAAAGTGTTATTTATTTTTCTGATTTGTCTGGCAATTGTTACAACAATGACTTCAGCAGAGAAAAAGGATAAAAAGGAATCAAAGGAACAAAAGGATACATTAACATCCGCGACTTTTAGTGGTTTGAAGTTACGCTCGGTCGGACCAGGATTAACATCAGGGAGAATAATAGATATAGCTGTGCAACCTAATAATCCAAGTATCTATTATGTCGGAGTAGCATGCGGTAGTATTTGGAAAACAACGAATTCAGGTATAACCTTTGAACCAATTTTTGATGGGCAGAAACCGTTTTCTATTGGTTGTATTACTATTGACCCCAATAATTATAATGTTATTTGGGTTGGTTCAGGAGAGAACAACAGCCAAAGGAGTGTGGCTTGGGGTGACGGGGTTTATAAATCAATAGATGGTGGAAAGTCGTGGAAAAATATGGGATTGAAGGATTCTAAACATATAGGAAAAATTGTTGTTGACCCAAGAAATTCCAATGTTGTCTATGTTGCTGCTTTTGGACCCCTTTGGGGACCAGGAGGTGACAGAGGACTGTATAAAACTGAAGATGGCGGTAAGACTTGGAATAAGATTCTTGAGATAAGTGAGAATACGGGAGTTTCAGATATTATCATTGACCCTCGAAATCCTGACGTAATATTCGCCGCTTCGTATCAAAGGAGAAGACATGTCTGGACATTAATCAACGGTGGACCAGAGTCGGGTTTGCATCGTTCGACGGATGCAGGAAAAACATGGGAAAAAGTTGGGAATGGGTTTCCTGGTGGTGAACTTGGAAGAATCGGGTTGGCAATTTCTCCTGTCAATCCTGATTATATATGGGCTCTCGTAGAAAGTGAGGAATCAGGTGGAACCTATAAATCAACTAACAGAGGCGCTTCTTGGTTTAAAGTTAGTAGTTATAATCCAGGTAGTGCTCAATACTATCAGGAATTAATCTGTGACCCTGTTGATGTTAATAAGATTTACTCTTTGGAAACTGTAACTCAGGTTTCAGTTGATGGTGGAAAAACATTTCGTGCTTTGGGGAACAAAGACCGTCACGTTGATGACCATGCTTTGTGGATTGACCCGAATAATACTAATCACATAAGAATTGGTGGGGATGGTGGATTGTACGAAACTTTTGATGGAGAGAATTGGCATCATTTCGCTAATCTTCCTGTTACTCAGTTTTACAGAATATCTTGTGATAATACTGAACCATTTTACTATGTTTATGGGGGAACTCAAGATAATAATACTTGGGGTGGACCTTCGAGAACTACAAATGTTGGAGGTATTTTGAACGATGACTGGTTCCAATTGGTTGGTGGTGATGGCTACCAGGCACGTCCTGACCCAAAGAATCCGGATATTATTTATTGTCAATGGCAATACGGGAACTTGATGAGATATGATAGAAAAAGTGGAGAACAAACATATATTCAACCACAACCTGAAAAAGGAGAAGAGCATCGTTGGAATTGGGATACACCATTGATAATAAGTCCTCACAAAAATACGAGGATATATATTGCTTGTAATAGATTGTACCGAAGTGAAGATATGGGGAATTCATGGAAGGCAGTTAGTCCTGATTTAACAAGGCAAATTGACAGAAATCAACTACCTGTAATGGGAAAAGTTTGGAATCCTGAAGCTATTGCTAAGAATGCTTCAACATCTTTTTATGGCAATATTGTAGCTTTATCTGAATCTCCAATTAGTGAGGGACTCCTTTGTGTAGGTACTGATGATGGCTTGATACAAATCAGTGAAGATGGTGGTAAAAACTGGAGGAAAACAGAGAAAATTGCGTCTGTTCCTGAAACTACTTATGTCAGTGATATTTTTGCTTCACAGCATGATGCAAATGTAATCTATGCAACTTGCAACAACCACAAGAGAATGGACTTCAAACCTTATGTAGTCAAAAGTACAGATAAGGGCAAAACATGGGTTTTGATTTCATCGAATCTTCCTGAAGATGAGCCAGTTTGGACAATTTATGAGGATAACGTTAATCCTAATTTGTTATTTGTAGGAACTGAATTTTCATTATATTTTTCTATTGATGGTGGGAATAAATGGTTAAAGTTGAATTCTGGTTTACCTTCGATTGCTGTTCGTGATTTGGAAATACAAAAGAGGGAAAATGACTTGATAGTTGGGACATTTGGACGAGGAATATATATTCTTGATAATTTTACTCCATTGAGGGAAACAACTCAAGAAATTTTGGATAAGGAATTTCATTTATTTTCAATCAAAGATGCTTATCACTATTTTCAAGATAATTCAAGGAATAAGGATGACCAAGGTTCTGACTTTTACAGAGCGAAAAATCCGGAATACGGAGCTGTATTTACTTATTACCTTAAAGATAGTTTTAAATCAAAAAGAGATATTCGTAAGGAAAATGAAGGTAAGCTTGAAAAGGACAAGAAACCTTATGTCTATCCGACTAATAGTGAATTACGACAAGAAGACCTTGAGGAGGGAGCTTATTTGATATTTGAAATATCTGATGAAGCTGGCAATATTGTCCGGAGATTAATCGAATCGCCTAAAAAGGGGATTAACAGAATAGCTTGGGATTTGTGCTTTGCAAGCAAAGCTCCTGTTAGTAAAAATACGAAAACTGAAAAGCATAGCGATTTTCCAGTATTACCGGGGAAATACTATGTAGCTGTTTATAAAAGTGTTGATGGTAAAATTGATAGACTTAGTGATAAAGTTGGATTTAATGTTCTAAGATTAAGAAATACAACCTTGCCAGCAACTGATGAAAAAGCTCTTACGGAATTTCACAACAAAATTAACAGGATGCAACAGGCTGTATTAGGAACAGATAATAGTATTAATGAATTTACCGAAAGATTATCTCTTGTCAGGGTTGCATTACAAAATACACCTGAGATTTCGGTAGAAAACTTCTCGAAGTTAAGAGAATTGGAATTAAGACTTGAAGAAATTAAGGTGAAACTTAATGGAGACCCATCAAAATCAAAGCGAAATGAGAATCAAGCTCCTTCGATTAAAGACAGGTTATGGCATATCATTTACTCAACCGCATGGTCAAGTTCCGAACCAACATTAACGGCAAAACAGGCATATTCAATTATTGGTGAAGAGTTTGTTCCTGAACTCGATAAGTTGAGGAGACTCGATATTGATTTGAAAGACCTTGAAAATAAACTTGAATCAGTGAAAGCTCCATGGACGCCTGGAAGAATTCCTGATTGGAAGCCAGAGTAAACTTTTAATAATTCATATTATAAATAATTTTGGGGCTGTTTCATCAACAAGAGACAGCCCCATTTGATTTAATTTGGAACTCAATTAATTGCAGTTATGATGTCCACCACAACTATCGTTAAGTGTTAGTTCCTTCATTTTATTATTGTTAATCTCTGAAATAATATCTTTAATATTTTTTTCTTCGATTGTTCTGTAAACACGAATCCCCATTGAATTCAGATTTGATAATGCTCTGGCACCCATTCCTGCAACAACAACGACTTCAACTTTTTTCTCTAATAAAGGTTGTACGGGATTGCATTGACCATGCTCATGCACTGCATTGCCATTATTAACTACTTCATAATTATTAGTCAAAGTATTGTAAATAATAAAATACGGAGCACTGCCAAAATGCCCGTAAGCCATTGAATCTAATCCTTTGGGCTCGTCTGTTGGAACACAAATAATCATTTCTATATCCTTAAATTTTAAATATAATTTGTTATTTATTTTTCGTTTTTTTATTTAGCCATAGTAAATGGTGTTCAGAACCTTCTCTCAACATTTTTACATTACAATTTGGACAATACACTTGTTGGCAAGGGACACCTGATTCGTGTGGTAATTTTTGACCACATTTCGGACAGATACAAAAACCCCCTTTTCCCATATTATTTTTCATCTTCATCTTCCCTGTTTCTTTTACACATTCTTTTTCTTCTTTGATTTTTAAATTCAAAATTTTCATAAAGACTAATTTGATGTACTTCGGAACTTTTACATCTTGGACAATTGATTGTATTAAATGTATTAATATTTCTCTTGAAAGTATTGTTACATTCTTTACATCTGAACTTTTTATTTTTTTCATTTAATATTTCAATGACACCTCCTTTGATTACTAAAACTTTTGCATTAAGTAGGAAATCTGCTATTTTCTGATGTGCAGAATTAATAATATTTCCAAAAGTTTGTCTGGAAATATTCATTTTTTCGGCGGCATTTTCCTGATACAATCCTTCATAATCTGCCAGTCGTATAGCTTCATATTCATCTAAAGTTAAAGATATTTCCTCAAGCTCCTTTATTCTCAGCCCTGCCGGTTTAAAATAAACTACATCAGGGTTAGATGATATCCTTCTACATTTATGTGGTCTTGGCATTTTTTCATTCCTTTTTTTTAATTATTGTCATATGCTAATTACAAATTTAAGTAATTATTGGCATATGACAAAATTAATTTTGAAAAAATATCTCAAGTGTTATAATTTGAATATTTCCAACACTTTTTTCAAGAAATCATTTCTATCTATTGGCTTTTCGAAGTAAGCCGCAGGTGGTTCGATATTCTTCCTTGACCCTAAAAATTCCTGAAAATCAGTTGTAACACCAGTAATAATAATGACAGGTATATTTTTTGTTTCTTTGCATTCCTTTAAATTGCGAAATGCTCTAACTCCGGATTCTTCAGGCATTGTAATATCGAGTGTGATTAAATCTGGTTTTTCAGATTTTGCGATTGCAAAACATTCTTTTCCATTTTTTGCAGAGATTGTATCGAATCCATTATCGTTTAAAAAAGCGTTAAGGTACGAAACAACATCTGGTTCGTCATCAACAATTAAAATTTTTTTGTTCATTTTTGGTTAATTATTTTAAAGCTATTGTTTCTCATTTTTTTTATCCAGCAATTCCAGAGCTTTTTTTAAAGTATCCGCATCGGCTCCAGCCAGAGTTTGAGCAAGTTTAGACCTAAGTTCATCTGTGTCAATACTCTTTTCTCTGTTTTTTAGTTCATCAGGTATCTCAATATTCAGCAACTGGCAAACAGTTTCGATATAGTTTTCTGGTTTCACAGGTTTTTCGAGGTAAACTCCGGGACCTTGCATCATCATTGTATCAAAATCAACTTTGCCTAAATCATCTCTTGCATGTCCGGTAACAATCAGTACAGGTATTTTAGCCCATTCTTTGTTTTTCTGTAAATCTCTGTAAAATTTTATACCAGAGTGCTTTGGCATTACTAAGTCAAGCGAAATTAAATCGGGAATCTCCTTTTTAATAGATTCAAGTGCTTCAAAACCATCACTTGCAGTCTCAACGTTGAAGCCGTATTCCTTTAAAGCTGAACTTAAATAGTTTCTAACGTCAGCTTCATCATCTACAACAAGAACTTTTTTTTCATAATTTTTATTCATTGCATCTCTCCTATTTATATTATTTGATAATTTCCTTAGCGAGGAGTTCAAGTTTTTTTCTTGATAATGTTATCTTAAAAGTTGAACCAATTCCTACATCAGATTCGACTTCGATTTTACCACCATGTTCGATAATTATTTTATTTGTTGTAAGTAAACCTAATCCTGTACCTTTTGAACCTTTGGTTGTGAAAAAAGTTGTAAAAACATTTTTCAAAACTTCTGCTTCCATACCAGAACCATTATCTGTAACTTCAAAAATTATATTATCACCATCATCTCTTGTTCTAAGAATAACCTGACCTTTTTTATCTTCCCTGAGAACAGCGGCGTCAATAGCATTCGATAATAAATTTGTAAGACAAGCTTCCATGCCCTCAGGGTCAAGCAAGGCAGGTTTTATGTTATCTTGTAAATCTGCGATTAGATTCACATTCTGACTTTTTGCAGTTTCTTTATATAATTCAATAATATCTTCGATTATTTTATTGGGATTAGTCAGTGTCAAAGCAGGCAATTTTCCTTTAGCAAATGATAAGAAACCTTTTACAAGATTAGTTGTTTTATAAAAATTCTTTTGTAGGATTTCCCAGCCTTCAACAATTCTTGAAGCATCACCTTTGCGAAGCCCAATATCAACAATATACATACCACCTTCAAGTCCCATAAGAAGATTTTTGATTGTATGAGCCAAACCTGCAACTGTTTGCCCGACAGCTCCTAATCTTTCGGCTTCAAGCTTTTGTTTTTCAAGTTCTATGATTGAACGTAAATCCTGTATAAAAGCAACCTTGCCAATGGACTTCTTCTTACTTGACAAATGAAGTGTATTAAATTTCACAGGAATTTGTTTTCCGTTGATTGTTCTAATTATGGTTTCGTTTAGTTTAGTATTTGAATCAATGTCATTGTCATCAAAAAATTCAGCAGGTAGCATTTCCTTAAGCTGGCTTATAACAGGTTTTTTAAATGACTCCCATTCAAGTATATTTTTTGCCGAGCGATTCATTACTTCTACTTTATTATTTTCATTAATTGCAATAATACCATCCTCTGCATTTTCAATTAATGATGCATAAAAGTCATGAGCTTTGCGTAATTGTTCTTCTAATTGATGTAGCTCGGAAATATCTGTAGCAATTTCCATAACCAACTGTACACCTTCTCTTGTAGTCGAAAGAGGAGTAGTGTTGACAATGTAATGTGTTTCTGTACCTAAAAAAGATTTTCCGACTTCAGCTGAAATATGCTCCTCCCCATCTTTAAAAGTTTGTGAAGCAGGGCAATATCTGCATTTTCTTTTTCTCTTTTTATAAACTTCATAACATTTTTTCCCTTTGCTGTCACCGAAAGTATCACGGAATTTTTTATTGGCACGAACAATTCTGAAATCCTTGTCAATGATAGTAAGATAACTTGGAACCTTTTCAAATAGCAGATTATACTGTTCCTGAAACTTTGTTGTATCAGTAATATCAACCGACATTTCAATGACATAATTGATTTCATTTTTATCGTTTCTTATGGGTGCGAGGTGTACGATGTAATGACATGTTCTGCCATTTTTGTCAATACCTGATTCATTGGAAACAACAGTTTCACCAAAATCAAAAACTCTGTCTATTTGGCAATGGAGACATTTCTTACCATGGTTTTTATAAACTTCGTAGCATTTCTTTTTTTCTTCTTTACCAAAATACTCACGGAAGTTTTTATTGGCTTCAATGATATTATGTTCTCTGTCGATTATAGCAATATTATAAGGTACTAAATCGAACAAATTATTTGCAATATATTTAGAGATTTCTTTTTTCATAATTTTTCAATCAAATTAATAAATACAATTTAATAAATTCTGATGATTATTATTAACATCTTCTTTTTTTGACAGATTTAAAGTATTTATCATTAAAATATGGTTATTCAATGTACAGTAAAATGAACAGATATTCATAAATATCTTAGTAAGTCATTGAAACATAATTTTCAAATCAAAATTTTATGTTTGGAAATATGATTAAATCATATTCATTATTTAGCAAATACTTAATAAATATATTACTTATATCTGCTACACATAGAGTACATAATTTTATTTTTTCGTTTTTAAATGCTTATATAAAAAAAATCTATGATAAATTTGTTTGAAAATATTTAAGATAAATTCAAGCATTGAAAAATATAATTTCAAATACTTGTGTAGAATTAAGAATAAGATGTAAAACAAAATAAATGGTACTCTATGTTTAAAGAAAAAAATATTTGGAATAAAGCAGAAGGTAAAACAACTCCTGAAATGAAATATATCATTGAAAAACCACCGAAAGGAGATAGGGTCAAAAGATTTTTAGAGATTTTTGCAGTGATTCTTAAGCATTCAAACTACAGACCAATCTTAGAGCAATATGTAAAAATATCTGCAAAATGTTCAAGATGTAGTGTTGCCTGCCATATTTATCAGGTAACTCAAGACCCTAAGGATATACCATGTTATCGTTCGGAACTTTTATTGAGAATTTACAGAAGATATTTTTCTCTTGAAGGTTCAATATACGGAAGATTATTCGGTGGCTATGAACTCAAAGAAGAAGATATTGATGAGATGGCAGAATCTTTTTGGAAATGTACTGCTTGCAGAAAATGCGTTTTGGAATGTCCTATGGGTATAGACCATGGTTTATTAACACATCTTGCACGCTATATAATGGCTGAAATGGATTTGGTGCCAAGAGCATTATTAATATCCACACGAGAACAGTTAGAAGGCAAGACAAGGAACACATCTGCTATTCCGTGGATTGGTATGGCTGATTCAATAGAATTCCTGGAAGAAGAAATTAAAGAAATGCATGGAGTTGATGTTAAATTTCCTATTGATGTTGAAGGTGCGGAATATATGTTTATTACTCCGGTTTCGGATTGGCTAATGGAAGCTGAATCTTTGATGGGTATAGCTTGTGCTATGAGTGCCGGGGGAGTAAACTGGACAATGAGTTCAAAAGTAAATGATGCAATAAATTATGGTTTATTTTACAGTGATGCAATTTTAAAAAGAAATCTTTTGGTCATTGCAGAAGAATTTAAAAGACTAAAATGTAAGAAAATACTTATGGGTGAATGCGGGCACGCAACACGAAGTGCATGGTTTATGCCAACTTACTGGGAAGGCGGAAATCCACCTGAGATTGTTCATTGCATTGAATTAACACATAAATTAATTAAAGAAGGCAAGATAAAACTTGACCCTAATGTGGTTACCGAAAGAGTGACATACCACGACCCGTGCAATATAGCAAGACAATCAAGGATAATCGAGCAACCGAGAGAAATTCTGAAATCTTTCTGCAAAGATTTTGTTGAAATGACACCAAACAGAAGTGAAAATTATTGTTGCGGAGGTGGAGGTGGCACTGTTTCTATTGATGAAATAAGAAAATATAGAACTTCTGTAGGTGGAAGAAGAAAAGCACAACAAATAATCGATACAGGAGCCCATTGGGTAGTTGCTCCATGTGCTAATTGCAAGAAGCAATTCAGAGAATTAATGGAAGACAATAAAGTTGATGGTGAGTTAGTTGGTTTGCATGACTTAATTTTAAAAGCAATTATTTTTGATAAATAATTGTTACAGAAATGATTGAAATAGTTTGAAAAACAAAGATAAATAAAAAATAAAGTAAGGGAATGTATATGGATGCTTGGTTAGAATTTGCAAAAGGACCTCTGTTTAGATTTACATTTGCAATTATGCTACTTGGATTGGCAAGAGTGTTGATTCTTTCAATTATCAACGGTTTTGAAGCAAAAGGTAAATCAAGAGAAAAAAAATTACCAATGAATTATGTAATGAAACTGACTTTCGGATTCGTTTTTCCAATAAGGTCGCTAAGAGTGAAACCGTTGTATAGTGTGGTTTCAATAATATTTCATTTCGGTTTACTTTTTACCCCTATTTTATTGTTTGACCATGCTCTGTTATTTGAAAATTCAATTGGTGTAAGTTGGCTTGGGCTGACTTTGTCTAAGAGTTTGGCTGATTGGTTGACCTTGCTTACGATTGTTTTTGGGTTGATTATATTAGTTTTGAGAGTTTCGAATAGAGCATCGAGGAGTATTAGCCGAAAACAAGATTTTATTTGGCCTATTCTTCTAATTATCCCTTTCATTTCAGGATTTATTTGTGGAAATTCAGTATTGAATCCAGACTCTTACAAAGCATTTTTGTTAGCACATATATTGAGTGGAGAGTTGATTTTTGTACTATTACCTTTTACAAAAATTGCTCATTGTATTTTGATGCCGATTAGTCAATGGATAACAGCGAGAAGCTGGAAATTTGCACCTGATTCACCAGAAGAAGTAACAATTGCTTTAGGCAAGGAAGGAGAACCGATATGAAAGCAATATTAACAGATATAACAAAATGCATCGGTTGTGCTGAATGTGTTAATGCATGCAAAGTAATCAATAATTTACCTCCCGATAAGCCAAGGGAATGGCAGAAAAATGACGGACTATCTGCCAACAACTGGACTTCCGTGTTATCTAATCAAAAATATTTTGTCAGGAAACAATGCAGACATTGCGTTGAACCTGCTTGTGCTTCGGTATGTCCTGTCGGTGCTTTGCATAAAACCGAGATGGGAGCTGTGATTTATGATAAGGAGAAATGTCTTGGTTGCAGGTATTGCATGATGGCTTGTCCTTTTGGTATTCCAAGATATGATTGGGAAAATGCTGTCCCTTATATAAAAAAATGTATTCTTTGTTATTATAATATTAAGGAAGGGAAAATAAAAGAACCAGCATGTACTTCAGCTTGTCCTACGGGAGCAACAATATTTGGTGAAAGAAATGAGTTACTGGCTGAAGCAAAGAGGAGAATAGCGAATGAACCACAAAAATATATGAACCATATTTATGGTGAAAAAGAAGTTGGTGGAACAAATGTCTTATATATAACTTCTAAGGATTGTCCTCTCGACTTTTTATTCTATTATAATCACAGACTCGATAAAGGAAGAAATTTAGTTGGTAATCCTGATATAAATGAACCATTACCAAATACAACCAAATGGGCAATGGGAGCAGTACCTTTCGCTTTCTTGGGAATGGGAGCAGTAATGACAGGCACTTATTGGGTAATAAAAAGACGTCAGGAACAGGAAGAGAAAAAAAGTTCGGATAATCCAAAACCAGATATGAATGACTTGGAAGAGGGAGGTAAAAATGAATAGAATAAGTAAGGCAAAACTTGTATTATGGATAATTCTTGGGGTTGCATCTGCTGTTGCTGTTACAAGATTTATTTATGGATTAGGAGTAACAACAAACCTTACAGATAATTCCCCGTGGGGTTTTTGGATTGGGTTTGATGTTATGGGTGGAGTTGCTCTTGCAGCAGGCGGATTTGTAATAGCGGCATTTAATTATATTTTTGGGAAGAAGGAGTTACATCCTATATCAAGAGCGGCTATTTTAACAGCTTTTTTGGGCTACGTTGCTGTTGCCGTTGGTTTGTTGTTTGACCTTGGACTACCGTGGAATATTTGGCATTTGATTATTTATTGGAATCCTCATTCACCTTTGTTTGAAGTTGGCTGGTGTGTAATGCTTTATTTAACTGTACTGACATTGGAATTTACACCAGTTGTTCTTGAAAAATATCCAAATATCCCATTGTTGGCTAAAATTCATAAGGTATTATTTAAAATCAGAATACCTTTAGTTATCTTGGGAATTATGCTCTCAACGTTGCATCAATCTTCTTTAGGTAGTTTGTTTTTAGCAATGCCTTACAGATTACATCCATTATGGTATTCACCTATAATTCCATTGATTTTCTTTATCTCTGCTATCTATCTTGGTTTAATGATGGTTATGGTTGAAAGCATGACGACAAGCTGGCTATATAAGAGAGAACCTGAAAATCATATTTTAATAAAGCTGAGAAAGTATGCTCTGTGGATGATTGGAATTTATTCTGCATTTAGATTTGGAGACATAATTTTCAGAGGAGCAGGAATTTTCTTGTATGATAATGCTTGGGGCACATATTTGTTCTGGATGGAAATTTTCATTTCTGTGATTATTCCTTTAATAATTCTATCTGTCCCCAAATTATCCAGGAGTATCAATTTTCTTTACATAGCGGCACTCTCTGGAGTAACCGGAATTGTATTTAACAGGTTAAATGTTGGTGGATTAACACATCTAAATAATCTTTCAGAAATAGGTAAATTTTATTTTCCATCATGGATGGAGATATTTATTTCTGCAGGAGTAGTATCGCTTGCAATGTTGGCGTTTTTCTTCTTTATCGAAAATTTCAAAGTATGGGAGCATACTCCGGAAGACCCTGATGCTCCTGCAAAAGTTAAACCGAAATTTAATTCTTTCAATATTTATTTGGGACCGACCAAAGTTGTTAACAGAACAAAATTTTCGTTTATGTTTGTTCTTGCATTTGCTTTGAGCTTTGCGTTGATATCAGGGACAAAACTTGAGAAGAAGGGAATTGACAGCACTGAAGTAAGTAAGGCAAGAGGCGCAGATACACTGCTCATTGATGGTAACAGGAATAACTATGGTGTTGCGTTTAAACATGTTTTTCATCAGCAAAAGGGCATAAGTTGTGGTCAATGTCATCACATGAATAAACCTGGAGATAAAGCGACAGGATGTTATGAATGCCACAGTTATATGTATCAGGAAGGTGATGCTTTCAGACATAACTGGCATAGTTCATCTCAAGGAGCAAACTTGTCCTGCTTTGAATGTCACAATAAAAATATTAGTAAGGGATTTGAATTCAGAAATATAAAATCCGAAAGTTCTCAAAATAAAAATCTTGCAGTTAAAAAATGCGAGAAATGTCATAAGCAACTTATCCCTTCAGATTCAAAAATAAAAGAAATTAAGTCATATATCACTTTATCATATACAGATGCTTTGCACAAAATGTGTATTGGTTGTCATGAGGAAAAATTAAAAACTGATTCTCTTATTAAAATTAATAATCCGAATCTAACAAAATGCTCAAAATGCCATTTTGAAGTACAGAAGTTTATCTACGAAAGAAAATTATTTGAAAAATTTGAAAATAATAAATGGGTTGTTTTACCAAACAGGTTTGATAAATAATTTTTTAGAATATTTTCTAAAATAAAAAAGTATTTTAATTCTATGTTGTAAGTGTATTTTTGCAACATAGAACGACATTTTTGTATGACTTTTCTCTATAAAAAAGGTTAATTCATTTTAATATTTCTTTTTATTTTTGGGATTTACAAATATCTTGGTATTTTTGTAACCGTTTGTTGTATTAATTATTGAAAGTCTTTTTTATTTTTAAAAGATAAGATATAAGGGTTAAAAAATATGAAGAAAATAGTGGTTGTATTGGCATTAGTTGGTTTAATAATTATTATTGCTTTTGGGGTTTTGTCTCAAAATGAATATGAACCAACTACTTTAATGAAACTGAAGGAGAAATATTCAAAAAAGATTACTTCTTCGGTTGACCATTCTAAATTTGCAATTCTGCAGCAGAAGTTCACTACTCCTCAACAGATTACATTGGCTTGCATTAGCTGTCATAATCAAAGGCATAAGGAAATTATGAAGTCCAATCACTGGAACTGGGAAAGAGAAGAATATATTCAGGGGCGTGGAATAGTATATATTGGTAAGAAGAATGCTATAAATAATTTCTGCATTGGTACTAAGGGGAATGAAGAAAGTTGTGCTAAGTGTCATATAGGGTTTGGTATGGATGCCAAGGGAAAAATTTATACGGATTCATCTAATATAGATTGTTTGGTATGTCATGACAATACTGAAACCTACGTGAAAGCTCAGGAAAAAGGTGGAGCTCCGGTTGCTACGTTGGATTTTAATAAAATTGCTGAGAATGTTGGCAAACCTAAACGGACAAATTGTGGAGTGTGTCATTTTTATGGTGGTGGAGGCAACAATGTCAAGCATGGAGACCTGGAGATGTCGATGTTTGAACCAACAAGGGATGTTGATGTGCATATGGGGACTGATGGTATGAATATGCAGTGTGTTGATTGTCATTTAACTGAAAAACATGTTATTTCCGGGAAGTTGTTTTCAATGGCATCAACATGTACAAATCGTAATAATTGTGAGCAATGTCATACGAATAACCCTCATGATGATGATATGTTGAATAAGCATACTCTAAAAGTTGCTTGTGAGAGTTGTCACATACCGACTTATGCAAAAGTAAATGCTACAAAAATGTATTGGGATTGGTCACAAGCAGGGAAATTGAGAAATGGTGAACCTTATGTGGAAGAAGATAGTATGGGCAATCATGCTTATATGTCAATTAAAGGAAAGTTCATTTGGAAGAAAAATGTAAAGCCTGATTATATCTGGTTCAATGGGACAGCTACTCATTACTTGGAAGGGGATAAAATTGAAGATACTTCAAAACCTTTGGTATTGAATAAATTGAATGGTTCATATTCAGATGATGAATCCAAAATTGTTCCTGTCAAAATTCATAAAGCCAAGCAACCTTATGACCCGGTAAACAGAATTTTAATACAGCCAAAGCTTTTTGCTGAGAATAAAGGAGAAGGAGCTTTTTGGAAAGATTTCAACTGGCAAACTGCATCTGAGGTAGGAATGAGAGATGCAAATTTGCCATTTAGCGGTAAGGTGTCTTTTATTGAGACTGTGATGTATTGGCCTATAAATCATATGGTTTCTCCAAAAGAGAATGCAGTGAAATGTAGTGAGTGTCATACTCGCAATAATTCGAGACTTGCCGGATTGACTGACTTTTATATGCCTGGGAGGGATTATTCAAAGCCGGTTGAAGTATTAGGACTATTATTAATCGTTGCATCATTTGCTGGGGTATTTGTTCATGGTGCATTGAGAGTTATTAATTCATTTAAGGATAAGAGAGGTGTCAAATGAGTAAAAAATTGTTTTTGGTATATAAGTCATTTGAGCGTTTTTGGCATTGGATGCAAGCTTTGTTGATTTTCTTTTTAGCATTTTCTGGTTTTGAAATCCATGGGGTATATAGTTTTTTTGGATTTAGGGATGCTGTGAGATATCACACAATAGCAGCGTATATGTTTTTAATTCTTATTGTTTTTGCGATATTTTGGCATTTCACCACAGGTGAATGGAAGCAATATATACCGACTTTGAAGAATATTAAAGCTCAGTTGAATTATTATATTTTTGGAATTTTTAAGAATGCTCCACATCCGACAAAAAAGACTGTGTTGAGCAAGCTGAATCCACTGCAGAAATTAACGTATTTCGGATTAAAGATTATTGTGATTCCTGTGATAGTAACTTCGGGTTTATTTTATATGTTTTACAGGTATCCAACCAGACATGGGGTACAAGCGATGAATATTGAATCGTTAGAAATTATAGCTGTTTTGCATACTTTAGCCGCTTTTATTCTGATTGCTTTTATAGTTGTTCATTTATATTTGATAACAACAGGCGAAACAATTACTTCGAATTTAAAAGCGATGTTGACTGGATACGAAGAATTGGAAAATGAAGATGGTGAAGAGAAGAAAGAGGAATTAGCTGATGAAAATAAAACAATTTTGGAGGATAAATAGATATGGAAGAGAAACAATATATGAATCCTTACCTTGCAGGTGTTTTGTTGGGCATTTTACTTGTTGCAACGATTTACATTACCGGTAGAGGGTTAGGTGCAAGTGGAGCTATCAAAAGTTTTACTGTAGCTACAGTTGAAACAGTAGCTCCAGAACATACACAAACAGCAAAGTTTTATAAGGAGTATTCGGGGGAGCATTCTGGAAGCCCATTGATGAATTGGTTAGTTTTTGAAATTGTGGGAGTATTAATTGGTGCTTTTATTTCGGGATTGATTTCAAACCGATTGAATTTTAAGTTAGAGAAAGGTCCAAGGACAACAAATAGAATAAGGGTTTTTGGGGCAATTATTGGAGGTTTGCTCTGGGGGTTTGGTTCTCAACTTGGCAGGGGTTGCACAAGTGGTGCGGCTTTAAGTGGCATGGCAGTAATGTCCACCGGAGGTATTATTACAATGTTCGCAATATTCGGTGGAGCTTATGGATTTGCTTATTTTTTTAGAAAATTTTGGATATGATAAGGAGATAATACAATGGGACCATTAGTTCCTGATATAATTAGTAATGACTTGAATTTCATAGTTGCTCTGATAATTGGTATATTTTTCGGAGCAATTCTTGAACAAGCAGGCTTTTCGACATCGAAGAAATTAGTCGGATTGTTTTATGGTTATGACTTCACGGTATTAAGAGTATTCTTTACTGCCGGGGTTGTTGCCATGATTGGTGTTATGGTACTTGCACATTTCGGTTTGATAGATATTAGTTTGATTTATATTAATCCTACATTTCTGTGGTCTGCAATTATAGGTGGTTTGATTATGGGGTTGGGGTTTGTGATTGGAGGATTTTGTCCAGGAACGAGCGTTTGTGCAGCAGCTATCGGGAAAATTGATGCTATGATTTTTATTGGTGGTGCTGTATTGGGTGTTCTGATTTTTGCGGAGGGATATCCTATTGTTGAAGGATTATACAAATCAGCTAATTGGGGTAATCCACGCATGTTTGAGACATTGGGGATTTCTCAGTCATTATTTGCTTTTTTACTAACTGCTACGGCTTTGTTAGCTTTTGTATTTACGTCAATAATTGAAAATCGAGTTAATGGGATAAAAAAGCCGGTGATTCGGTTTACACCTTATTATCTAAGTTTAGGAGTAATAGGGTTGCTTATTGCTTTGTCATCGTTTATGTTCCCGGAAAGAAAAGCAACATTGTTGAAAATGGTTGAGGATAAAAAAATTGTTAAATCTTATCAACTCGATGAGATTACAGTTGATGAACTTGCTTGCAGGATAATGAGTGATGACAAAAGAATTCAGATAATTGATTTTAGGTCTGCTAATGAATACCAGCAATTGAATTTACCTAAATCTACATTATTTTTATTGGATAATTTGTTTGAGAAGGAGCCTAATAAGGTGTTGACTTTACGGCATAAGGTGAACATATTTTTATCTAATGATGAATTGACTGAAAGAAAGTATGCAATAATTGCAAGTGAGCTTGGATATAAAAATATTAGGGTATTGAAAGGTGGTTTTAATGAATTTAGAAAATTAATTTTAGAGCCTAAATTTACCAGTGATACAACTACTAATGAAGAGAAATATACTTATCGTTTCAGAATGAGGGCAAGTAAGATAATTCCTGATTTAATAAAACAAAATAAATCGGCAGGACCAGTAAAGAAGACTCAAAAGAGAGTTGTGGGAGGATGTTAATTTTGTGGTAAGCATAATTTTAGTATTGCATGGTTATTAGTTATTTTCAATCTTTTCTCCATTTTAAGATAAAAAGGTTTGATAAAGAAACTAAGTGATATATTAAAAAAAAAGGGTTGCCGTAATCGGCAACCCTTTTTTCATTGTTCAGACCTGCTATTATCTTACGACTCTAACTTGCCTGGTTATCATCATATCGCCTGATTTCAAAACTACTGTATAGACTCCGCTAATTACTCCGCTCATGTCTATTTCTAACAGTCCGTCCTTGATTTCATGCTTCAATCCCATTTCTCTTCCATTGACGTCATATACGTACATCTCTATTCCCTTGTCGCCTGTTGCTATCTCGAATTTTGCTATGCCTTCTACTGGGTTTGGCGTTGCTTCGCCTAACCACAAGCCTTCGCCTCCGATTTCTACCATTCTCTCATTGCTGTATGCGTATCTTCCGTCTTTGTCTATCATCTTCAATCTGTAGATGTATTGTCCGCCTTTGACTACTTCCCTGTCTACGACCGGTCCGTATTCAAGCTTGATACTGCTCTTGCCTGCCGCTGCTTTTTCTGCTATCTTCGCAAAGCTCTCCTTGACTCCTTCTTTGACTACAGCTTTTTCGACTTCGAATTTCTCACTGTTTAACTCGCTCTCGGTTACCCAGCTGATTTCTACTCTGTTCGTCCTTGCTTTTGCATTGAAGTCTGCCAATTCGATTGGTATCTCTGTTCCACCATTCTTGTCGTAGTAATCCATTACTGACCTTAAGATTGCTTCTGGGTCTCCAAAGTGTCTCCAGTCTATACCTATGTAGATTACGTTCTTGGTCAATGTTGTCATTGCTACGCCTGTGTTTAGGTTAGCTGGTGTTGTGCCCGGATATACATGGCTCTCTTTGGCTATGCCTTCGCCCTTGGTGAATAAGCTTACAAAGCCTACTTTCGGGAACATGTCGTATACTCTGTTTGCCGATGTCGGATAATCAAAGTATGCTCCTGTCTCTTTTACCAATTGGATGAAGTCTTTGCCTAAGGCTACACCTTTTATCTGCTTCAAGTTGCAGTTCGTTCCTATGCCAAAGGCTTGTCCCTTCTTAGTGTCGTCTGTGTAAACTGCTCTCAATGTCTCGTTCATGAACTTGACTGCTTTTGCATCGCCACTGAAGCTTGCATTTCTTACTGCTTCCTGACTAGCTATTATCAGGTTCCTCTTGTTGTTTGTTGTTCCTGCATCAAGGAATTCTCTCAAATCCCATTGCTGGTATCTTGTCAGCTGGTTCAATGCTAACGGGCTTCCGCTTGAGTCGTTCCTGTCTGACCAGAATACATATTTGTACATCCTGTAATCTACACTCTTCGGCTCCCATGACATTCTGTCGAATACGTCAACTTTGAATGTGTCCATCTGGTCGCCTGGATAGTCTATGTCTCTGTTTATTCTTGGCCATAGCTTCATCTTCTCGAATGCATCCTGCAATGCTTTGTAGTTCAATCTTCCTGCTAATTCATCTACTGTCCTTACTGTCGTTCCACCGTTCTCTACAAGTGTGTTGGCATATTCTGCACTGATTACCATCAACTTGGCATTCGATTGCCTGATGTAGAACCTGAAGTCGGCTTCGCCGTTGTTGTTCTCATTGTTCTCATCTGCCTGTACCTCTACTTTGAATGTGTAAACCGGTGTTACGTTTGCCTTCATTGTCGGGTCAAATCTCGACGGCACTGTTACTCCTGGTAATTCTGAGTATGTCTTGATTATGCTGTTCGGTATCTTGAACGTTACTTCTTTGCTCTGTGCTACTACGATGTCTGTTGTTACTGTGTCATAGTAGTGTATCCCAGCATCTGTACTGATTACTTCCAATCTTACCTTTGTTGCTGCCTGGAATATGTTACCGCTGTTCCTCAAGATTACCTTGAAGTCTATCGGTAAGGTTGTCATTATGTGCTCTGCGTCTGAGAATGTTCCTACGCCTGATTTGTATGCACTCGGTGAGCTTATCATCTGGAACTCTACATCGCTTAAGTACATCTGTCCTTCGAATTCTTCAGCTCCTATGTCGTATAACTGTCCGTTTACGCCTCTTTGAGTGCCAAATGCATCGTAATTGTATGTTCCTACTCCACCTCCTAAGTATTCTGTCAGTCTGAAGCCTCTGTCATTGAGTACTGAACCAAATGGTCTTGGGTTCTTTACTCTCAAGTATTGTACAGATGTGCCTGTGTACTCTAAGTCGTCTGTGAAGTTCGCTATTACTGAGTTGTAATCCTGATTTGTCCAGTTCCTCCATTGACGTAATGTCTCGTAGCCCAATATCTGGTATTGTCCTGCTACTGATGGCTCGATGAAGCTTCCGTCCACATCTAATTCTACGAATCCGTATGCTGATGGTCCTTCGTGTGGCAAGTATGCTGCTGGTTGCCAGAATGCATTCCTGTTAGACTCTAAGCCATTTGTCTCGCCCGGCATTACTCCTTGATAGAATATTGCTGATGCGGCTGGTGAACCTCCCGATCCGATTAATCTTACGTCAACGTAGTTGTCGAGCATTGCTACTGCATTGTTTAGTATTTTGCCTCCATTGGAGTGCTGCAATGCGATACATGCTAATCCACCTGTTGTCTTGCCTTCGTCGTCTGGCATGATTACTGTGTTGTTCATTATCTTGTCGCCTGTTGTAAAGTAGGTCGGCACTTTGGCATTCAAAAAGTTTGTTGCTGCTATGCTTACGCGCTCTGTAAATACCCTGATGCCTACTCTTGATACATTGTATGCTGTTGTTAAGCCCCAGACTATGTTGTTCATTACTGTTGTGTTCTCTGACCTGTCAGGGAAGTATGTGTCTGTTGGGGTCTTCGGATAGCTTATTAAGCTCTGCTCTACTTTGATTCCGTATGCTATGTAGTTCGAGGTTACATTGCTTATCTCATTGCCTGAGATTAATAAATCTATGTTGTTGAAGCCCTTCCATGTTGTCTGGTATGGGTCGCCTCCTGCAAGTATTCCTCCTGCATCGTAGTTGACTGGGTTGCCGCCTTCTAAGTATGTGTTGGCTCCCAAGCCTGTTACGTTGTAGATCCTGTTGCCTGTTACTTTTTCGTTCTCTGTGTAGCCTAACCAGATTCCTGCACGACTTACATTCTTGATTACGTTGTTGCTTATCGTGTTGTTGCTGTTGTAGTATTTTGTCCATTGGTTGTGCCCGATTCTCATCAATGCACCACCTCCCATGTCAACTACTCCGTATCCAAATCCGGTTATCTCGTTGCCTGAGATTAT
>RCNQ01000144.1 GCA_003731675.1 Bacteroidetes/Chlorobi group bacterium ChocPot_Mid | reverse complement strand
ATAAAATTTTTGTAGTATTTTCAAATTACAATGTCCAAAGTATTTTTTACACTTCAAATGGTGGTGCAAACTGGACTATTCAAGGAGGCAATCTTGAAGAAAATCCCGATGGCGGAGGTGCCGGACCATCAATCAGATGGATTGAAATCTTGCATAGGGAAGATGGTACGATTTATTTTGCCGGTACATCATCTGGATTGTACTCTACTTCAAATCTTGCAGGAGTAAATACTGTTTGGGTTAAAGAAAGCCCTGAACTAATCGGTAATATACGTATTGACATGATTTCTGCGAGACAAAGTGATGGATTTGTTGCTGTTGCTACTCAAGGTAATGGTATGTTTACCTGTAAAATTGATAATATCAACCCTGTAATTAAAAATGATTTCATTAATGACATGAAAATCAGCAATTATCCAAATCCTTGCTCAGAAAAAACAGAATTCGAATTTTTCACCCCCAAAACTATTGAAGCAGAATTATGTTTATATAACTCAAATGGTCAATTGATTGATATAATCAATAAAAGTTTTTTCAATTATGGCAAACACCAGATTGATTACTCTACAAAGCATTTATCATCTGGCATCTATCATTATGTCTTAAAAACAAAAAATACTTTCATATCCGGTAAATTAATAATTAACCGATGATTGAAAAAACAATTTATAGTATAATTATTTTACACACTTTTATAGAGACATATAACGATATTCAAATCTTGATTATCAAATGTCAAGTGTTTGACCGTAATCCATTACCATAGCTTTTTTACCAATTGCTTCAACTTTTGATTTGAACTCATCAGGGTCTGCCTGAATCACTGGAAAAGTATTATAATGCATTGGAATTGCCAAACCGGGATTTACAAATTCAACAGCTTTCACTGCATCGTCAACACCCATTGTAAAATTATCTCCAATTGGAACAAGCATCACATCAATTTTATTTAATTCCCCGATTAATTTCATATCAAGGAAAAGTCCTGTATCACCACAATGGTAAATTTTCTTTCCACCAATTGAAAAGACTACTCCAGCTGGTTCTCCCATATATTGACCTTCTGCATTTGCTGACCCATGATGAGCTATTGTGAATTTCAACCTTCCGAAGGGAAAATTCCAACCTCCACCAATATGCATGTTATGAGCATTTAATCCTTGCGAAGCTGCATAATTTGCTAATTCATTAACTGCAATTATTAAAGCATCATTTTGCTTTGCTATCTCAAAAGCATCTCCAAGATGGTCCCCATGACCGTGAGTTAATACAATAAACTTTGCTTTAATATCTGATGGTTTCAACGGTGCATTTTCATTACAGCTTAAAAATGGGTCAATAATAACCTGATGTACTCCATCATCAATCAAAAAAGATGAATGACTAAGATAAGTCAATTTTGGCATAATAGTTCTCCTCTTATTACATAAACAAATTTTTCTAATATAAAAAATAATTAGACAATTTTAAAAAAATAATCTTGAAGTTTACATAAAAACCGCATTTCTAATATATTACAATCCATTTATCGAAAAATAAACAATAAAATGTGAAAGATTTGTAATAAATAAAAACTGAATTTGAAAAAAATATTTTCGTTATCTCAAACATATTCAATATATTGCAATTCTTTATTTTGCAAGAAATTAATAATTATTAAATATAGAAAAGTTTTTTTATTGGAGAAAATATGAAAGTTTTTGAGACACAAAAAATTCGGAATATTGCTTTAGTAGGGCAGGCAGGTGCTGGGAAAACAACGCTTTGCGAATCCTTTTTATTTACATCAGGTGCTATTAACAGACAAGGTACAGTTGAAGAAAAAAATACTGTTTCAGATTATAACGAAATTGAACAAGAGAGAAGCCATTCGGTTTTTGTAACACCAACCTATGTAATTCACAATGACAACAAAATTAATATTTTGGATACTCCCGGTTACAGTGACTATTTCGGAGAAGTTTGTGCAGCACAAAAAGTTGTTGAAACAGTTGCGATTGTTATTAACGCACAAAACGGAATTGAAGTTGGTGCCGAAAATTCATTTGAGCATGCTGCTAAAAGCGACAAATCTGTTGTTTTTATAATTAATAAATTAGACCAGGAACACGCAAAATTTGATGATATCGTTGAAGAATTAAAATCCAGCTATGGTAACTCATCTACTGTTGTTCATTTCCCTGCTAATATTGGAGTCGGTTTCAACTCTATTGTTGATGTAATTACTATGTCAATGTACGTATTTTCAAAAGACGGTAAATTTGAGAAAAAAGAGATTCCCGACAACTTAAAATCAAAAGCAGATGGCTTCAGAAGTGAATTAATTGAGTCAATAGCTGAAACTGATGAGGAACTGATGAACAAATATTTCGATGCAGGAGACCTCACACCTGACGAATTAAAAAATGGTTTAAAAAAAGCTATTGCTAATCGTCAAATATTTCCAATTCTGTGTTCGTCAGGCAAATTAAATTCAGGCACAAAATTATTACTTGATTTCTTTACTGAATTCCTTCCCAATCCAAGTGAAGGTAAACCTTGGGAAAATATTGAAGGTGCTGAAGTATCAATTGACTCTTCAAAACAAAATGCTTTGTTTGTTTACAAACTTTTCTCTGAAGCTCACCTCGGGGATATGACATTCTTCAAAATTGTCAGTGGAAATCTGAAAACAGGACTTGATTTATTAAATGAACAGAAAAACCAATCAGAAAGATTTAACCAGATTTTCATAGTCAATGGAAAGAAAAGAGAGGAAATCGAATCATTATCTGCTGGTGATTTAGGTGCAACAGTCAAACTGAAATCCACACAAATCAACCATACTTTGCATGATAAAGCTTTCAATGTTGTTTTTAAACCTATTGATTTTCCCAAACCAATTGTCAGAGTAGCTGTTGTCCCTCGGACAAAAGGTGAAGAAGAAAAAGTTGGAATGGGATTGAATTCTATTTGCCTCGAAGACCAATCTTTAAAACTTCAGCATTCACAGGAATTACGTCAAATGATTCTGTTCGGGTTGGGAGAACTGCAATTAACAGCCGCAAAATGGCGTTTGGAACACAGATATAAAGTCATTGCAGATTTTATTGAACCAAGAGTCCCTTACAGGGAAACAATACAGAAGCAGGTCAGAGGTAGCTATCGCCACAAAAAACAATCTGGCGGTGCTGGTCAATTCGCTGAAGTTCACATGATGATTGAACCCTGGTACGAAGGTGTCCCCGATCCTAAGGACTTAACAATTCGTGGTCGTGATATGCACGAGCTGGACTGGGGTGGCAAACTTGAATTCGTAAATTGTATCGTCGGTGGTGCAATTGAACAAAGATTTTTCCCTGCTATCCTTAAAGGTGTAATGGAAAAAATGCAGATAGGTCCATTAACAGGTTCATACGTACGTGATATTCGAGTATTTATCTATGATGGTAAAATGCACCCGGTAGATTCAAACGAAGCCGCTTTCAAAACTGCTGGGATGATGGTATTCAAAAACAACTTCGTTGAAGCCGCACCTAAAATTCTTGAACCAATTTACAATGTTGTCATAAAAGTTCCTGAAGAATTCGTTGGTGATGTCATGAGTGACCTACCCACACGCAGAGGTGTTATACAAGGAATTGACTCCGAAGGGAAATACCAAAAAATAAATGCTCGTATGCCATTAGCGGAACTTGATAAATATGCACCTGCTTTGCGTTCAATGACACAGGCAAAAGCAACTTATTCTGCAGAATTTGTTGAATATCAAAGTGTCCCGCCAAATGTACAACAGGAACTTATGGAAGCTTACAAGAAATCGCAAACTGAGGAGTAGGATTAATTACTCCTGATTTCAGGATAAATATCCCTATCATTTTTATAATGGAGTTACTGGTTTAAAGTGACTCCTTTTTTTATTTAATTACTGAAAATATTTTTACCATTTTCTGCTTATCCCTTGTTCTGTCAG
This sequence comes from Bacteroidetes/Chlorobi group bacterium ChocPot_Mid, assembly GCA_003731675.1. Classification (GTDB taxonomy): domain Bacteria; phylum Bacteroidota; class Ignavibacteria; order Kapaibacteriales; family UBA2268; genus ChocPot-Mid. The sequence continues at coordinate 924 of RCNQ01000144.1, read as the reverse complement.
CCGTTTCAACCGATAGAAAATACACTCCTGTACTTAATTGAGAAATTGGTATTTTCAAACTGCCATCAACTGAAAAATTGGTATCACCGAGAACAATGCACTCCTCACCGATGATATTATATATTCTCACTTTAAAATTTTGGAAGTTGAAATTCTCAAAGGAAACATTTAAATATTCCTGTGCAGGATTTGGATATACAGTAATTTCATTTTGAATTGAATTTTCCTGAACATTTGTTTCTATTGAAGTTGGGAAAATCACCTTCGATGAATATTCTTCATTACAATAAACAAGATTAGTCGCTATTAAAGAATCACTTGCTTTATACATTTCTCCACCTGTGTTGGGATTAATATCAAACATTGGATAATTTGAGGATGTGATATCAATTCTCATTCTGTGTCCTTCGACGAATGTAATTGCTAAATCTGAAAGTTCAACTGAGATTTTATAAATTGAATCTGGCTCCATAAACTTCTCAACTTCCAGTGAATCTCTGAATCTTGCCCTTTTAATACCTTGAGTAAGAATATATGACTTGCCATCAGGATAGACATCACACAATCTGACAGAAAAATCCGTATCCCTTCGGTTTGATTTGACAAACAATTCAATATTGATTTTTCCTGTAATCGAAATAGGTTTTTCTAAAACATCAGTTGAATAAATTAAAATATCATTTCTGCTTTCAACAGTATCACTTATATCGTAAGGTCCAACAGGTGTTGTGTGCTTACCTGATAAAATATCGTCAGGGTTAAATCTCGAGCCTCCTATTGTTGGAGAAGGGTCTCTTGGATTATAAATAATTGTATCAGGTGGACTGCTAAAAGGTGGCATTATCGGAGGAGGAGGTTCCTGCCTCAAACCATTTCCTTTCCATAAATACAATGTATCATAATTTGTAGCAACAGAATTCCAAT
>RCNQ01000143.1 GCA_003731675.1 Bacteroidetes/Chlorobi group bacterium ChocPot_Mid | reverse complement strand
AAAAAGCATACCGAAAAATATTAAACCTGTATAAACCGACATTTCTTTCATATAAAAAGCTTCATAAAGCTCTTTTTGGTTCAGGAAAAGTGAAAGCAAGTAAAACAGAATACCTGTATGGATAAAGCTTATTAACATATTTATCAGTATGTGTTTTTTCTTGTAATGTCCTATCTCGTGAGCAAGCACTGCAACAAGTTCATTTGTTGTGTGATTAGCAATCAATGTATCGAAAAGTGCAATTCTTTTATTTCTTCCAAAACCAGTGAAAAATGCATTGCTTTTCGCTGACCTTTTCGAACCATCAATTACGAATACATTTTTCAAAGGAAACTTGACGGATTTGGCAAAATTCATAATTTTTTGCTTTAATTCTCCATCTTCAAGCGGTGTGAATTTGTTGAAAAGTGGCATTATCCAGGTGGGAGCTATAAATTGTATTATTAACCCTATTACTACAACTGTACCCCAAGCATAAAGCCACATAAATTCTCCCCCCTGACCAAGAATAACCAAAACCAAAGCCAGAACAGGAATACCAAGAGTTATCGAAAGTGCAATTGATTTTAACAAATCTAGTATAAATGTTTTGGCAGTTGTTTTGTTGAATCCGAATTTTTCTTCAATAATAAAGGTAGAGTAGATTGAAAAAGGCAGAGATAATATTGAATTAGCTAATATCAAAATGCCAATATATGTTATTCCACGTATGATTTCGTTACTGATTGAATTCCTTACTATTTCATCGAGCCAGTTGAACCCTCCAGAGAACCAGAAAATCAAAATTAGGCATAATTCAAAAACTGAAGTTACAAAACCGAATTTTGTTTTTACAATGGTATATTCCTGCGATTTCTTGTATCTGTCTTCGTCGTATGTATCCTTAAATTCATCAGGTAAAGGTTTAGCGAGGTTCTTTAAATTTAAAATATCAGCCAGGATTTCCAATGCAAAGCTGATTAGTAATGTTGATAATATAATTCTTCCGTAAATATTCAATTTTATTTCAATACTAAATTAATAATTTTGCAATAAAACGATATGTTGTGTAAATAATTTGATTGGTAAACGGATAAATTTTGGAATTACAAAAGCAAATCGGAGAACTTGCCAATGATTTCGAAAACGGCAGTTCAGTTATAGCAAAAAAAGGACTTCAGCTTTTTGTTGATGCTCTCAACAGCAGTGATTTAAATTCAGAATACAGGATTAAAAAGCTGAAAGAAGAAATCATTAATGCAAAGCCATCTATGTCAGCTTTAAAAAATATAATCAATCAGGCTTACGAATTATATCAGCAAGGTTTGGTAGCCGATAGCATCAAAAAATATTTACTGGACAAAATGAACGATGAAACAATGAGATGCATTGATTTAGCAAAGCAAAAAATCTTTGAAATGAATTTCCCTGTGATACTTACCTGCTCGTTCAGTTCAACAGTTTTAAAGCTTTTTGAATCCTTAAAAAAGGACAGCTACTCATTTCAGGTTTATGCTTATAAATCAATCTGGAGAAACAGAGATTATTCTGAACAAATGATTGATGCTTGCAAAAAAATGGGGATTGAATCAAAGCAAATCGAAAGCAAAGATTTAAATGATAACCTTCCATCTATCGGAATCATTGGTGCAGATTCTCAGATACCAGACAAAGGTGTCGTTAACGGTGTCCCTTCGCTTGAGTTTGCAAAGTTATTAAAAAGCAAGAAAATTGGTTTATATGTAATTGCAGAGTCCTTCAAAAAGAGCGATGAAGTTCATATCGCAGATGGCTTTGAGTTCGTAGAAAGTTATCTTATCAGCAGAATTTTCTTTGACTGAGATTATCTGATAAACTGATTAATTATGGAATCCATAGCTTCAGAAAAAGTGATTTTCCGATTAAAAGCATCGCTGAGAGTAGCGCTGTGAGATAGAATATAATTTTTCAACATTACTCTTTTTTGGGGATTATCAGTTTTGATTATTTCTGAAATTTGTTCGTGCCCTGGTCCGAGAAGAATTGAGCCATGTTGCAGTAAAACATTGCCAAAAAGTCTTTGGGCACTTCCCACGACTTTTCTTCCATCTAAAGCAATTTCGTATCGGGCAGCAGAAGCAAAGCAAGAAACTGACATGCCAGGTTGCTTCTTGTAAAAATCACGGAAATCTGTCTGCGATTTCTCAAAATCGAGATTGCTTTCACCAAGATTTTTTAAACCGCTGAGCAGGATTTTATGTATTTCCCTGTAAACATCATGTACAGACATTGATTCAGGAAGACTCATCACAACAGAATACGTAAGCTCATCTGCATGCAAAACAGCTCTGCCACCTGTGGGTCTGCGTACCAAACCGAATCCTTTTTGCTCAAGAAGAACGGGGTCAATATCATCTTCCTTTTGATTAAAGCCAAGAGAAATCGTCCATGGATTCCATCCGTAAAACCTCAGCATTGGTAAAGCTTTGCCTTCAGCAAGAGATTGTGTCCGGTTGAAATCAAAATCCATATTGAACTGTCCATCGAGAAAATCATCAGTAATTAGCTCAAATTCCGATGAATACAATTCATTTATTTCAGTATTTTTTATAATTTTCTTCATAAATCGAACTGCAAAAATAATTAATTTTTCAAAATGATTTGTCGAAAATTCATATATTGCTTTTTTTAAATCTTTATCATTATGAATTTTTACCGAGTAATTAGTAAATTTTATGAATAATCATTACAGAAATCAGATTACAATCGATATAAAAGGAGTTCAATGATTTTACTGCTTGGTTCGAACAACAAACACAAGGCATCGGAAGTAAGACAAATCCTTGATGAGGTTTTGAAATCTCAATATACTCTGAAGATATTATCAGAGGTGCTTGATGAATTTCATGATGTTGTGGAGGACGGCGAAACACTGGAGGAAAATGCCTATAAAAAAGCAAAGGAATATTTCGAGTTGGCAAAAATACCATGTTTTGCTGATGATACAGGACTTGAGATAGACGCTTTGAATGGTTTGCCGGGAGTGAAATCAGCAAGATTTGCAGGAGAGGACTGCATTGACAAAAACAACAGAACGAAAGTTTTGCAATTGATGGACGGTCTGCCAGAAGAGCAAAGGACAGCTCGGTTCAGGACGGTGATTTGCTACTTTGACGGTGCTAATGCAAAATATGTTGAAGGAATTTGTAGTGGCAGGATTATTTCTGAGGAAAGAGGCACCAATGGTTTTGGATATGATTCAATTTTTGTCCCCGAGGGCTACGAACGAACATTTGCAGAAATGCAAGCAGAAGAAAAAAACGCAATCAGTCACAGAGGCAAAGCCATAAGGAATTTTGCAAAGTGGCTGAAAACAAAAAAAGACTAATCAATTACGAATTACGAATTACGAATTATGAATTAAAAATTACGAATTACGAATTAAAAATTACGAATTACGAATTACGAATTACGAATTACGAATTAAAAATTACGGTTTTTTTGAAATTTGAATTTTCCCAATTATTTTTAGAATTTCTTCAACATCAGAAAGCAAGCTGTCAGCTTCAGCTTCACTTAATTATGTTGTTTCTTTCT
>RCNQ01000142.1 GCA_003731675.1 Bacteroidetes/Chlorobi group bacterium ChocPot_Mid | reverse complement strand
TATTAACATTTCTAATCACCACAAGCTGTGATTTAACCGACCCGAAGAAAGACAAACCAAAACCCGAAGGCTATCAGGAGGATATTCCGTGGCCCAGCCTTGCTGATTCTCCCTGGCCAATGAATTTTCATGATCCACAGGCAACAGGAAGAACAAAATTTATTGGTCCGTCGCTGGGCATTCTTGAATGGCATCTCGATAGTCTATTTGGTTATAGTAATGCTCCGGTTGTTGGTAATGATGGAACAGTTTATACTTGCTTTCCAATGAGGGATCAAGGACTTCTTGCCATAGATAAAAACGGGAAAATAAATTGGAAATTTAATATTGGCTTGACTTTTGAGTTGCCCGTTACTCCAATATTAACATCAGATAATACTATTTTTGCTTGCGGGGGAAAAGCTTATGTTGATACAATTTATGCTGTAACCACAGAAGGAAAATTAAAATGGAAAAATAAAATTGCAAATCTTCAAAGCAACATTTTACAGTCGTCTCTTATTGTTGATAAAATTGGGAATATTTATTTCGCAGATGTTTACAATAATGTATATTGTTATGATAAAAATGGCAACCAACTTTGGGTTACAAATCTTAATCAAAAAATATTCCATAATACTCAATTTTCTTTTTCACCGGATGGTAAAACTCTGTATTCTCCGGGTATATCATCTTCTGTAATTGGAATTTCAGCAGAAACCGGAGAGATAGTTCAAGAATATGGAACATATAAAACTTATATAACACCGGTGATTGATAATAGCGGAAATATATACACAATTGTTTACATTAATTCGGAGAAAAAGTATAATTTCGTTTGCTTTAATCCGGAAGGAAATGAAAAGTGGTCTTATTCGGTTTGGGGGAATGAAGATGTTGATTGGAATCAGCCATGTATTGATGAATATGGTAATTTTTATTTTGGAAGGGACACACTTTATTCAATATCTTATAAAGGGAAGTTAAATTGGAAATTTCCACTTGAAAACGCATTCATTCATTCTCCTATTATTTGTGATGGAAATAATGACTTATATATGGGTATTCATTTTAGAAGTCTAGTAGAACAAGCCGCCTTTATTTCTGTTTCAGGGAAGGGGAAATTACGCTGGAAACTGATTTTGGAAGATGATGTTTATCCAATTCAATTTGGTACGTGTCCGGCAATTGGATTAGACAACAGAATATATTGCCCAACCTTTATATCTGGTTATAAATTATTTTCAATAAAATAGTGGGATAAAATTATTTTAAAGACATTTTTAATTTTTGTTATTATCAATGTTTTTTTGTACTCGCAGGAAAACATGAGGTATTTCTCTGGTCAACTGATCATGAATTTGAAGATTCTTTAACTTACAAAATGGAAGCCGTATCCACTGTCTATGACAAAGATTTCTTAATTACAGATAATTACCAGAATTTACAAGAAACAATTCCGATTCCATATATTAATGATAATATGTATGGTTTTGAAAATATGTTTGAGCCCATACCCAACCTGACATTTGGATATGGACTATACAAAGTTTCAATAGGATATTATCAAAACAGTTCAATATTTGAATTTTATCTGGACTGGCGGGATTCTGATTATCCACACTACTATAATGGAAAGAACGATATATGGATTTTATTTGATGATTATTGGCAGAGATGTAAAATCTGTTGGAATCATGAATATAATCATGATTTCGATGACACTAATTCATGGAAAGATATCGAAAGCAATCATGTTTATCGAATTTGGGAAGAAAAGCAGAAAGGAATTAGGATTGGGATTCAAAACACAAATGGTTTCAAAAACTTCTGGAAAAACTGTCTGGCAGTAACAGATTATGGAAATGGTAACCCTCGGTTGTTTTGGAGCAAGCATCCGACATTTACAACAACAAATTATAAAATTTATCGAGCAGTCAGCAGTGTATCAAATCCAAGAACGCTGACATACAGTCTTATTCATACAACGGTTACAGATAATGAATTTGAATATACAGATCAGGATGTAGCCTTGGGAAATTCCGACTATGTTTTCTATTATGTAGCAGCATACAATTCAAACACACAAAGTACATCAGAACCAAGTAACGTAGTAACAACCAGAGGAGGAATGTACAAGCAAAATCAATTGAGTGAGGAAAATAAAACAGATAATATCAAATATGAACTCAGTCAAAATACACCGAATCCATTCAATCCAAGTACAACAATAAGCTTTACAGTTCCAAATGATGAGTTTATTACATTAAAAGTATACGATGTGCTTGGAAATGAATTAGCAACTCTATTAAACGAACGAAAACCGGCAGGAATGTATAATGTACAATGTATAATGAATAATGTAAGTTCAGGAGTTTATTTTTACACATTGAAAGCGGGCTCATTCTCAGAAACAAAGAAAATGTTACTGATGAAATAATTCAAATTGTAGGAACAGGGCTTGCCCTGTCCGAAAATATTTTATTACGCTATTGACAAATTATTATTATTATTATTATTATTATTATTTTGCAGCTAAAAGTAAATGAGTAAAAAAATGAAAACAACTCAATCATTTCATTCAACAAATAAGTTTTGGGCAATAAAATTTTTTATCTTGTTGATATTGACATTTCTAATCACCACAAGCTGTGATTTAACCGATCCGAAGAAAGACAAACCAAAACCCGAAGGCTATCAGGAAGATATTCCGTGGCCCAGTCTTGCCGATTCACCCTGGCCAATGAATCATCATGATCCGCAAAATACAGGAAGAAGTAATTCTTTTGGTCCTGTTTTTGGAAAAATTGATTGGATGAAAGATTCATTATTTCATTATAATAGGGGAATCGCAATTGATTCGGATTCGACTATATATATTGCGTCGTCTCAGTATTTGTATGCTTATAGAATTAATGGAATATTAAAATGGAAAACTTTTATCTCAAACGGAGAATCTGGTTCTACGCCTTTAGTAACTAAAGATTTTATTTTCGTTCATTATATTTATGGCGGTTTATACGCAATAAATAAAAAGGGAGAGATTGCTTGGAGAAATTCTGTTATTAAAGAAATTTCTGAATTGTCAATAACTAAAGATGGTTCTATTTTATTTGTTGACGCTGATGGGAATCTGAGTTCATACGATAAAAATGGTACTCACTTATGGTCTTTTTCAAATTCCATAATAAAGCCAAAAAGTTTCATTTCAATTTCTCCTGATAGCAAAACCTTATACTTAAACGGAAGATTAAAAGCTGTTCTTGCATTTAATATTGACGAAAAAAGAATTGTTTGGGACTTTGGCAACAGCAATTTATTTGGTGGTCCGTTAATCGATTCAGATGGGTCCATTTATTTATCTTCAAAAAGTGAAAAATTTAATAATAATAACCCAGCTGTTTTCTGTCTATCTCCAGATGGTAATGTTAAATGGTTCTTTCCTCATGAACAGTGGGCCTTTCAGGAAAATTATAATAACCATGGTTTCATTACAATGGATAAAAATGGGAGTATTTATTTTGGCAGTGACACATTGTTTTCAATTAATTTTAATGGAAAGTTAAGATGGAAAAAAGCACTACAAATATCGCAGGCAACTGCATTGGTTTGTGATAAAGAAAACAGAATTTACGCATGCCGGGAAACAAACAGTTATAATTTTGAACTGTTAATTTTAAATGATGCTGGAGAAATTGTAAAATCTTTATTGCTTGAAGGAGAAACCACATTTTCTTCTCCAGCTTTAGGATATGGCAGACTTTTTCAACCAACATATCAGGACTTTGTTTACTTAGTTAAATAGTGATTAATTATGAAGAAAATAATTTTAGTTATGGTCACAATCATAACATTTTTTGTGACTGATTTATTTTCCCAAAACCAAATATTAGCTCGGAAAGAAGTTGAACTATACCTACTTACCGAATCGTTAAATATCGAAAATCAACAGCATATTTTTTATAAAATGGAATCAATATTACCTTTTGTTTGGGAAAACGATTCATCAAGGTGGATTTGGAATAAAACAATAAATCCAAAATGGATTACTTCCACTCTTCCGATAGATGCCCCAAATGATTATATTTTTCAAAATACTGATTTTAACAATACATGGTCATGGCGGGGATTTGATTTTGTATCAGGTAGCGAAGAGCAAAATCCTGATCAACCGGACTTTGCCTACGGGTTTTATAAATTAAGTGCATTTGAGTTAGTTGGTGAATCAAATGTTAATTTATTAGCTTCGGTATATTAGATTACAGAGATGGAAATTATCCTTCTATTTCTTCTATTGTTGATATATTTATGAATTATAATATGATGCAAAATAGTTTTAAAATAGCCTTAAATGAATATGATGCAAAAAAAAATATAAATTGGATTAATCTTAAGAATCAATCCGTTTATTTTATAAAAAATATTGCAAAACTATCCGATATACAAAAGACTGAAGGGTTTCCTGATTTCTGGCAAAATTGTCTGGCAG
>RCNQ01000141.1 GCA_003731675.1 Bacteroidetes/Chlorobi group bacterium ChocPot_Mid | reverse complement strand
AATTTGTTCTATATCCGTTACTTTTATTCCCAAAGTCTCATAAGCACTCTCTTCAATAAAAGAGCCCGTCCCCGCAGAGCATGCTTCATTCATAGCATAATCTGACGGCACTTTGTTCACTATATAAGTATATTTTGCATCTTGTCCGCCAATCTCAAAAATAGTATCTACCTCAGGGTCAAAATAGACTGCCGCTGTTGCGTGTGCCACTATTTCATTGAATACTCCTTCAGTCAAAGCGTGCAAACCTGCTATATGACGACCAGAACCTGTAGTTCCCAAACCAATGATATTGATTCTTTCAGGAACCTGCCTAATCAATTCCTTATAACATTCTTTCGATGCTTTAATCGGATTACCGAGAGTATAAAGATATACCGAACCTAAAATCCTATTATCGCTCACCCTCAGAATCACTGCTTTTGTAGTCGTAGAGCCAACATCCAGACCAACAATACAATCATCACCATCACGAGCTTTCCCTCTTTCCATTGTTTTAAAAATCACCTTATCAGTGAATTCAGCCAAAGGTCTGTGAAAAACAAAGGAACTTTCTTTATCATAAAAAATATCTTCAAATGAAGTTATTGGCTTTACATCATTATCCAGTCCGTAAAGAGCCGCTCCAAGTGCTTCAAAATACGGTGCTTCTTTCGGAATGTAAATATCATCAATTAATTTTTGCAAAAAATTCATCACAACAGAATTTTTCGTTACCCCACCTATGATGATTTTTCTTCCCGATTTCACTTTCTTAAGCAACTCCTCAACCTTCTCTGCCATCATCATCGCAAGACCTGCTGTAACCTCCGAATGCGGTACACCCTTGTTCAATGCGTGAGTGCAATCAGATTTGCAGAAAACCGAACACCTCCCGGAAACCTTATGCGGTACTGCTCCATTGCTCTTTGCAAGAACCTCTTCTGTTTCCAAGCCCATTCGCTTTAGCTGTTGCAGGAAAAATTCACCTGTTCCGGAAGCACACTGATTTTTTGTAATTACATTGGATATTTTCCCCTGCCCGTCCAATGCGTAAACCATAAAAGTTTCACCTCCAAGACTCGCCACTGCAGAAAAATCCATATCAGTAAGTCCATTAGAACTTTTGAGATAATCCACAGCCCGTTCTGTTGCTTCCGGCTCCGAAATCTGATTCAGCTTAATCAGATTACGAAATTTCCTCCCGGTTACTACCACCGGTAGCATATCCTTATTAAATTCCCTGAGTTTTTCGAGAAAAAACTCCTTCGGGTTGCCATTGTGTGCCAATGACAAATGCTCCTTTATCGTTATCCCCTCCGAATTCTTGCAAGCCCGGACAAAGGAAACTGTAGAAGCTCCCAGACATACCCCAACTACTTCTTTCATCAATCTATATTAGTATTTTTTTTACAAAACATTTTTTTGATGTTAGCAGTCAAATGACGCAAAAATAAACTTAATTCTGCATCAAACCTATCTAACTACTTACAACTAATTTTCATTTTCATTACCTCACAGGGTCCCATTCCTCCGATACAGACTTTTTGTATATCATAACCGATATCGAATTAACAATCCATTGCATAATCACTTTAAAATAACCATACTTTCTGAACCGCCTCGGAGATTCAAATATCTTTATATCCTTAATAAAACCAATTTTGCCTAATTTAGCCAATCTTTTAAATAAATCAAAATCCTCACCTGCGGCTAAACTCTCATCATAACCACCAACACGTTCAAAATATTCACGCCTAACTATCTGACATTCTCCTCTGCCCATTCCTATACTCATAAAATTCAACAACATAATATATCTGTTGTGGATAGCATAAAAAATCCTGTCTTTCAGCAACATCACTTCGGGCGGTACTGTCACCCAACAAGTAAGAGCAATACAATTTCTGAACTTGCCTTTTCCATTAGCCCAGTTCTTAATCTCTCCAAAAAATTCCTCACAATTCTCAGGATAAGAATCCCCGTTGATAAAAACTAAAATCTCTCCTTCCGAAATTTTTGCTCCGGCATTTCTTCCTGCTGAAATAGTTTGTCTCTGCTCACCGATGTATTCAGAAATTTTTTCTGTATATTTTTTTGCAATTTCCAGGGTTCGGTCCTTACTACCGCCATCGCTTACAATCAATTCGATATTATATTTTTCAAGCAAATCCTTTGTGAAATGACTCAATGTCTCATCTAACAACTTCTCCTCCTGCAAAACAGGAATAATCAGACTGATTTGTTTCAGTCCAACCGTCTTATCCTCTTTTTTCTGCAAAGAGTTTTCCTCTCTCGAAATATTATAATCTATTTCTCTCACAATTACTTAATTAACAATTATACAGAAAAGCAAATTAACAAAATTTTATGAGAAAAGATATAGTATAAAAGTTAAAAATCATAATTGATTTATCTAACCATTTAATTATTTAACCCATTATGCTACAAAACAATAATTAACTTACACAGAATTAAAGTTTTAATAATAATGAAAAACACACAGTTTTAAGATTAAAAGAAATTCCTCTTGTTAAATCGCTAATTTATAATTATTTAGTTGCATGTCCCTGCTTTTTTAATATTCTTGTCATATTGCCAAAGAGTTTTTGAAAATGAACTTTTCAATCCAAGAAATTTTAAATTAACCCCCATAGCTCCGATAAAGGAACAATCAATCGTCAGACAAGTCTTTGTTCCTGTTGTGAAAGAACCACCGATTAAAAAAGCGGTTTGTGCATAGGGTACCAATATATTGCCAAACATTTCAAGCTCAAATCTTGGAAATGTCAGACCAAAGTTTAATCCTGCCGCCACAGAACTTGCTACCCAGTTTGAATCCTTGATGAAATCATATTTATAAGGTCCTGCACTTGCTTCTACTCCATAATTTGTTCCGTCGTAGTTAATTCCTGTTTGCGAATTAAATTTGAATTTTGTTTTAATATATGCAGATGCATCAATCGATGCAGTTTTAGTATTAATTACAAATAATATTTTTATATTTAAAAACATCGGGATACCTGCCAATACTATCGGTACTTTGATTAAAGTATAAGGTAATTCTATTGAACCCAACAACTGATTCAATGAACCCACAGCTACTAATTGAAGTGTAACTTCGCCTTCAATGTTCTTATTTTTACAATCAAATTCTTTTAATTCTCCTTTTTCCAATTTGATACTGCCTTCTGATTTCATATTCTGAATAAATCCTTCAAAACCATACTTTATATTTGTACCCTTATTGATTTCTTCGCTTATCTCGCAGAGTGCATCAAGTCGACTCCCCTTTGTTTTAAGTGTTATTTTACCTTTCATACTTCCCAAAGGGAAACTAACGTCAAAATTTTGACCTTCCACCAAAATTGACTCTTTTTTGGTGTTACCTAAAACAATAGTTGCAGAAGCTTTATTCCAGTCTATAGTTTGTGCCCAATTTATTTCTCCGTCAGTTATTGCTTCGTTTAATGTACAATCTCCCGTCTTTATATTAATCTCAGCACCCGAACTGTCAATCTCTGTAACTTTTTTCAAAGCTTTACCGTAAAGGAATATTATACTTCCAACTTTAAGTTTATGTACATTAACATTGCCTTTTGAAAAAATTAAATAACTATACAAACTGTCTGTTTCAGTTACCTCTTCCGGTTGAAATTGTACTGTATTTGAAGACCACACCACATCAACCTTCGAAACATCTTTTGGTGTTACGTTGCTTGTCGAATTTTCGTTACATGAATAAACGATAAATGCAACAAAAACTATAGAAAATAAGTATATTTTTCTCATAAAACCTCCCGCTATTTATATAGATTAAATATAATTCTGATTACAATATAATTTTCATAATAAAAAATGTTTTGTCATAAAAAGTATTACCCCAATTCCACCATACCCCACATTGCCCATTTTAACTCATCAAGATTTTCCATCATCGGAGCTGATATGATTAATGGTGTCCCCTTTATTCCCGGAAATTTTGTTTTAAGTAATTTCTTCCTCGTCTCTTCATCAACCAAATCAGATTTGCTGAAACAGACAAGCTTGTTCTTATGCTTCATTTCGGGATTATACTTCAACAGTTCATTAAGCAAGACCTTAAAATCTGCTTTGGGATTTTCGCTTGTGGATTCTATGATAAACAGCAGTACTTTCGTCCTCTCGACGTGTCTCAGGAACTGATGACCAAGACCTTTACCCTCCGATGCACCTTCTATCAATCCCGGTATATCCGCTACTACAAAGCTTTTCCCTTCTGCAATTCTCACCATGCCAAGGTTCGGTGTCAATGTTGTGAATGGATAATCAGCTATCTTTGGCTTTGCTTCGGAAATAACAGAAATCAAAGTTGATTTCCCTACATTCGGATACCCAACAATTCCAACATCTGCAATTAATTTAAGCTCAAGGATTATTTCAGTTTCTACCCCAGGAATACCCGGTTGGGCGTACCTCGGAGTTTGATTAGTCGGTGTTGCAAACTCTGCATTACCCTTTCCTCCTTTGCCACCTTCTGCAAAAACATAATCCTTATTCGGTTCGTGAAGGTCAGCAATTATCTCTTCTGTCTGAGCATCTTTAACCACTGTACCGCAAGGTACTTTTATAATTACATCTTTCCCGTCTTTACCGAATTTCCTGCTTTTTTGTCCTGGTTCGCCATCTTTTGCAGAAAAATTTCTGTGATACTTGAAATCAAGTAAAGTACTCATATGGGGGTCTGTCCGAAAAATAACATCTCCGCCCTTGCCTCCATTCCCTCCGTCAGGTCCACCTTTAGGTACAAACTTCTCCCTGCGAAAGCTGATATGCCCTGCTCCTCCGTCTCCGGATTTAACAATAATCCTCACATAATCAATAAATTTCATAATTCAATTCCTTGTTAAAACAATCCTGACAAAGCAAGAGAAATCCTCTCGACAGGCGAAATACTTATCTTGAAACTACCCGGTAATTTCTTGTAACTATGCTTTGGCATTACAACTTGATTAAATCCCAACTTCTCAACTTCCTTAATCCTCTGCTCGATTGCAGATACTGCCCTGACCTCTCCTGTCAAGCCAATTTCACCGATTAATACAGTCTTGGAATCAACTGCCTTATCTTTCAGCGAACTAACCAAAGCCGCCGCTATCCCCAAATCAATCGCAGGGTCGCTTATATAAACACCACCTGCTATATTCACAAACACATCATACTGCCTGAACTTCAACCCCAAACGCTTTTCAAGCACAGCAAGTATCATATTCAATCTTCTGATGTCCACTCCGTTTGCAGTCCTCTGTGGCACAGCATATCCCGAAGGACTTACAAGTGCCTGAACTTCAAGCAAAATCGGTCTTGTACCTTCAATTGCCGCTACTATTGCCACTCCTGAATCCTGCTCCTGTCTTTGTGCCAAAAACAATTCCGAGGGATTCGTTACCTGCTTCAATCCCGATTCCGACATTTCGAAAATCCCGATTTCGTTTGTCGAACCAAACCTGTTTTTAGTAGCTCTTAAAATTCTGTATGAATATGTCTTTTCTCCTTCAAACATCAATACGGTATCAACCATATGCTCCAAAATCTTTGGTCCGGCAATAACTCCCTCTTTTGTAACATGACCAATTATAAAAATCGCCTTGCCTGTCTGTTTGGCTGTCTGCATCAAAAGACCTGTACACTCCCTGACCTGGCTTACACTTCCAGGAGTTGATTCAATCTTTTCAGTATAAACCGACTGTATGGAATCAACAATAGCTATGTTGCAATCAGATGATTTTATTGCATAATCAATCTGTTCGATATTTGTTTCGGCAAGAAGCAAGACATCTTCAGGTATTCCGCTTATACGTTTTGAACGATACTTTATTTGCTGAAGCGATTCTTCACCGGTAATATAAAACGGATTGAACTGTTTCAAGCCACTGCACATCTGAAGCATCAAAGTTGATTTCCCGATACCAGGGTCTCCGCCAACAAGTATCAAAGCACCTGGAATTATTCCTCCACCCAAAACTCTGTCCAATTCCTTTATTTTCGTAACAAGACGGAACTCACCGTCAGTCGTAATCTCAGACAATCTCACAGGTTTATTTTTTCCTAACGGTACTTTTGCAATATTCTTCTGCCCGATATTAATCGCTTCTTCTACATAAGTATCCCATCCACCACAAGATGGGCATTTCCCTATCATGCGGACCGACCTTGCACCACATTGCTGACAAGTATAAATTGTTTTAGTTTTCATATCTAATCGAAATTAACAAAACTTAGCATCACAAACAAATAAAAAACCCCAACCTCAGTCGGGGTTAATTCTTTTCTAAGTAAAAAATCTTCAAAATTTTTCACTGTTCAGTGTTCCTACCTCAACCTGAAAGTAACAGGTATCGTTACCCAGCAGGTTACTGGTCTGTCATTTTGAATAGCTGGAGTAAACACAGAAGACATTACTGCTTTTACTGCCGCTTCGTTCAATTGTTCGTTATCTGAATACTCAACTCTTTGCTTTTTCGGTTTCCCGTCCTTGTCCACAAGAACACGGATAAGCACTTTACCTTCTATGCCTGCTCTTCTCGCTATCTCCGGATACTGTATCTTTTTTTGTAGCTCATTCAAGTCAATGTAAGGTTCCTTTTCAACAGGGATAAACTCATCAATACCCGGTTCCTGTTCCCTTGTATTGACTTTAACTTCCTCTTTTGCATCAAAATTAATATTCGATGCAAAGCCACCGAGGTCAATCCCATCACCACCTTCTGCCGAAGCTCTTGCGATTTTATCAACATCGGCAAATTCCTGTAAATCTTCTGTTATCTGTGCATCAGGCACTGGAACAGGCGTACCTGCACGTGCGGCAGGACCTGTATTCATAATCGTTTCTGTCGGAGGAGGTGGTAATTCCTCATCAGCTCCCGGAGGAGGCAGATTCTCCAACTTCAACTTTACAAGCGGAGCTGTTTTCATTATGTTGCTGCTTGTTGCTGAAATGGTAACAAACGCCCAGTAAAGAAGTATCAACAATAAAAATAAAGCTATTGTAATGATAAAACCTCTGATTGTGTGTTTGTTAATCCACTTTTTCAGCTCCACAGCTCCGTAATCAGAAGCAGCCGGGATTTCGATTGCAATGTTTGTCATTTTCTTCCTCCCAGTTTAAGTGTATCTTCACCAATTAACTTAGCATCATCTGGTGTAAAGTTAGCCAAAGTGAATTTCCTTTTCCTTTTCATCGGATTGCCTTCTTCGTCTTTTTCTGTTCCGATAACTTCTGTAATTTTCACTTCAGCCAAATTAAGTTCATCTAAAATATTTACAACCAAGCCATAAGAAGCTTCAGGTGAAACCTTCAGCGATGTAATCAATTTATTGCGAACAGTTGGCTTCAGATTCTCCCTTTCGGCAAGCTCTCTTAACTTTTTAAGTTCAACTACTTCCGGTTCATCTGTTCCTATATTCCAGAATATCTTTCCATCGCCTCGAACCGTAATCGTCATAAGCTCACTTTCCTTAACCTCAACATTTAAAAGCAATTCCGGAGGTATTGACATCTCCATAACCTGAGGTGCAGCCATAGTAGTTGTAAACATAAAGAAAGTCAACAACAAAAAAGTAATGTCAACCAAAGGAGTCATATCCAAATGGAAACCAATCCTTTTTTTCTTCTTACGCTTACTTATTTTACCTCTTTTCGCTCTTTCTGGCAATGACATGCCACCACTACCGCCAGCCATATTTATCTCCTATTCAAATTTTTTTGTTTCGTTTTCTGTTTTTTAGTTATTAGAAGTTAGATGTTAGTAAAAAGCTTAAAGCTCAAATCCAAAATCTAACATTCATTTTTCAATAAACTTTCTCATTTTACCATTCTTACTAAATTATTAATTGTCAATTGATAATTGTCAATTAATTTACGCTCCTTTTTTCTGTGTAACAAAATTGAACACAGTTGCTCTGTTTTTCCTCATTACATCATTCATAATCGTCCAAATCCATTTGTATTGAAGCCGCTTGTCGGCATCAATAGCAAATCTTGTCTTTGGGTTTGTCAATATGGTATTTTTAACCAGATGACTCATCATATTCAAGCTATTGCTGTCAATTGTACCAACCCTCATAAGCGCTTTTTCAGTTCGGGCAAAGTCTTTAACCTGAGCCCAAACAGTTGCACGGTCAATTTCATTTACAATTTCGTAATACATAGTTGTATCAGTAATATTCGTAACCGAATCGGTTTCAATTGCAACCTTGATTATTGCCAAATCCCTTTCAGGCAACTTCGAAGTATCGGCAGTAACCTGAGGACGTTGAATGAAAAACTTTTGTTCACTTTCGGCTTCTGTTTTGAACTTTGCAGTGAACATGAAGAAAGTCAAAAGCAAAAACGTAATATCCACGAGCGGTGTCATGTCTATTACGAAGCTAATCCTTTTCTTTTTTACTTTTGGCACTTTTATCTCCTATCCTTATTGTTTTCCGTTTTTTGTTATCTGTAAAATATTTTATTCTACATTAATTAATGTTTTGTTCTTATCGTAAAAATCTGCGTTACGTTCAATATCGCTTCATCTATCATATAAACGAAATTATCAACTTTTGTAGTAAAGAAGTTAAAAGCAACAATTGACAAAATTGCACCAATTAGACCACCGGCTGTATTATACAAAGCTTCAGAAATACCTATTGACAACTGAGTAGCAGAAACCGTCCCACTCAATGCCAATGCCTGGAAAGCTCTAATCATACCGATTGTTGTTCCCAAAAGACCAACCATAGTTGCAATAGAAGCAACTGTCGAAAGAATTACAAGATTCTTTTCGAGCAAAGGTGTCTCGAGGTTCATTGCTTCGTCAATTGCTCTTTGTGTTTCAGTAATTTTCTTTTCAGCTGAATAATCAGGGTCGTTTTCTATCTCCTTAAACCTTGATATAGCCGAACGCATCACATTAGCCACACTGCCTCTTTGTTTGTCGCATTCAGCCAAAGCTTCATCAAGATTGCCTTTTTTTAATTTCTCAATCATATTCTTAATAAAAATTGCAGGATTGCCTTTACCCTGTGCCTTTTTGATTGACAATAATCTCTCAAACACAAAAGTGATTGAAATAATAATCAA
Organism: Bacteroidetes/Chlorobi group bacterium ChocPot_Mid; assembly: GCA_003731675.1. Taxonomy (GTDB): domain Bacteria; phylum Bacteroidota; class Ignavibacteria; order Kapaibacteriales; family UBA2268; genus ChocPot-Mid. The sequence continues at coordinate 398 of RCNQ01000141.1, read as the reverse complement.
TGCAATCAAAATACCAACCAAAGGTCCACCCGTATGAATAGTTGCCAAAACTGCTCCTGGTTTAGGTTCTGTTCTTAATTCCCCGTTGATAAAACCAGATGGATTTCCCATGATTACCCACCAGATTAACCACATACCGATAATCAGTGATAAAATAATTACTGTTAAGTTAAACCAATTCTTCATAAAATTACCTCACTATATTTTTTACTGTTAATAAATTATTTTTTCTATATTAAATTATAAATCTTTATTATACTTTTTTAAACAATCTCACTATTCACTATTCACTATTCACTATTCACTATTCACTATTCACTATTCACTATTCACTATTCACTATTCACTATTCACTAAACTAATGGCTTCCTCCAAAGTCTCGGTAATATCGAAAACCA
>RCNQ01000140.1 GCA_003731675.1 Bacteroidetes/Chlorobi group bacterium ChocPot_Mid | reverse complement strand
CAGCAATTTTTGCAGCTGATTTGACGGCAAAATCTTTGTGAGCATTTAATCCGGTGCCAACTGCGGTGCCACCTAATGCGAGTTGGTAAAGTCCCGGAAGTACAAGGTTGATTCTTTCGATGGCATTATCGAGCATTTGCACATAACCAGAAAATTCCTGTCCCAAAGTGATAGGTACAGCATCCATAAGATGAGTCCTTCCACTTTTGATAATATTCATAAACTCATCGGATTTTTTCTTTAATGTGTTCCTTAATATTGCAACAGCGGGGAGCAGTCTTTTGTTTAACTCTTCTGCTGCAGCAATGTTCATAGCAGTAGGGAATGTGTCGTTGGAACTTTGAGATTTATTGACATCATCATTTGGATGAATTGGTTTTTTGCTACCCATCACACCGCCAGCCATTTCAATAGCCCTATTGGAGATAACTTCATTTGTGTTCATGTTGGATTGAGTTCCTGAGCCGGTTTGCCAAATTGACAACGGGAAATGAGCATCAAGTTTGCCTTCGATTACTTCATCAGCGGCTTTTACGATTAAATCAGCTTTATCTTTGGCTAAAACACCAAGCTCAGCATTGACTAAAGCAGCAGCTTTTTTTAATATACCCATTGCACGGATTACTTCACGGGGCATTTTTTCTGTGCCAATGTCAAAGTGTATTAATGAACGTGCTGATTGAGCACCCCAGTAAACATCTGCAGGCACTTCAATTTCACCCATTGAATCTTTTTCGACACGTGTTTTCATAGTTGTTTCCTGTATAAAAGTTTTACATATAATTAGAAATAAATTTTTATCTTAATTTAGTTAAATTACAAATTATCGAATTATATTGAGAAAAAATATTAGTTTTAATAACCAATAAGTGTTTTTCTTAAAAATTCAAAATTACAATGAAAAAATTATTGTAAAATCTTAATCTCCGTTGAATGTTCATTTACTTTAATTATTTCTGATTCATCCTCAGGGACATTCAAAAAATCTGCAACTGGTTTCACAAGTTTCTGGTAATTTAAAACAGCTGTAACTTTCAGTTTTCCGGGTGCAGCATCGTTCGGTATGGTAAAGGTACAGGTTTCAATTTTAGTTTCTCTTGGACCAATACGGTAGTCAACACCAAGTTTAGCTGTGTTCCATTGTTGTATAGTCATTCTGCCTTGCGGGTCAAAATAAGGCATTCTGAAAATTCTGTCTCCTATGGGAATTCCGTCACGTTGTACTCCTTTGAAATCGGGCAGATTTTTTGCAATGCCCATATCCTGATATGCAAAAATATCTGAGCCAATGGTATATTCTTCACCTTCAAATCCTTTTTTGTCAACTTTCAGGTGATATTTCTTACCTTTTGAATCCGTAGCTTCCACATGCATCCAGACAATCCTGTCTTCAACGGAACCAGTCGGGAATTTATGACCAGTCTTTTGATTGAATAAAGCTATTGTGAATTTGACTGTTTCTCCGGGCTCTGCTTCAACGATATCAGGGTGGATTCTCAACTCAACAGTCCCTTTTACTTTTCCAGGGTCGTGAGCTCCATGGAAAAGATGTTGCCTTGCATCGCTGTAAACCTTGCTCATAGATGCAGTTTTGCTTTGTCCTTTTGGCATGTGACAATCCTGACATTGTACACCTTCTTTTGCATAAGGTCCTTCCTTCCATTCGAGGTGAGTGGATTTTACCCAAATACCATAAGGGCTCTTTTCATTGTGGCAGATTCCGCAGAAATCACCGCTTTTAAGTAGTTCATTCACAACAATATTGTGGTTTGGAGATTTAACACCACCACCTCTTGTACTGAATTTGTCTTTGCCTGGTTTGATAATATAATTGAAATTGAAGGGAGTATCACCTTCAAAACCTGTAATGCTATGGCAAATGTCACAGGCAACTGCTTCGTTTGCTCTGTCACCTTTATCAGGTCTTGGTGGTGGGACATTGCCTGCAAGATAAGCCATAGGAGCATGACAACCATTGCAACCAGCTTTAACTTCTGCAACTTTGGGGTCTTTTTCAGCATGTGGAACAGCTAATTCGAAGTATTCAATTTCATCCCAATGATGTATGAATGCCTGAGACATCATAGCTTGTTTCCATTGTCTGTAAAAGTCAATGTGGCAGGATGTACCGCAGTATTCCGGGGTTTTGAAGTCTTCGTATTTATAAGCTCCAAATCTTTTATCGGGATTGTCCGGTAAACTTAGCAAAGAAATACACAAAAATAATAACACTCCTGTCGAAAATAAGTTTTTAAAACTCATAATATCTCCTTATAAAAGTAATTAATATCAAATAATTTTTATTTCTCTTTTGTCTTTATTCTCATCTGAAAATTTTAAATAAACTTTTCTTGCGTTTGCCGGATATTCAGACAAGTTTTTTTCGGGCCATTCAATTAATTTAATAGAGAAATCATCATCGAGAATTTCATTCAATCCGATTTCTTCAAATTCCTTTTGGTCTTTAATCCTGTATAAATCAATATGGTAAATCGTTATCACCGAATCGTCAGTTAATCCGTCATATTGATTAATTAAAGTGAAAGTTGGACTTGTTACAGGTTCTTCAATGCCAAAATAATTGCAGATACCTTTGGAAAACTGCGTTTTTCCGGCTCCAAGTTCACCATAAAGAAGAACAATATCTGAAATAATCAGTTCTTTGGCAAACTCATAACCCAAAGCTATGGTTTCTTTTTCGTCGTTTGTAATATAAATCTTAAAATTTTCCATAAATCAAATATACAAAAAAAGTTATTAATTGTTTCTATTGCAACTCCATAAACAGAATATTAATAATAAATTTTTATTTCTTGAAAATAGTTTGTAATTTTACGATTCAATTTTGAATTTATGTTGATTGACATTTTAAAATCAAAATACAGATGGGGTTAAAATGGTTAAAAATTTACAATTTGCGATTGCTATATTAATTACAATTTTCTTTGGTAGTCATTTATATTCACAATTACCTACTAAACCAGTTAATCTGAATGCTGACATCAGCTTTAACGGAACTGATTACGAGATGATACTTAGCTGGCAGGCAGGAACAAGTCATACTATGACAGACCTGTTCAATATTTATGTAGCTACTGGTAATACGGAAAATCCTGGTGATTTCACGTTAATCAGTACTTTAGCAAGAAATGGTGATGAAACGGCTGTTTATGCTTACTCACATACTTTTACAGTTACGGGTTCCTATTCTGTTTACGTTACAGGGCAAAACGGTTTGGGTGAAGGTCCTGCCTCCGATTTTTTACATGTCCATACTGGTCCTGCATTAATAAGTGGAAGAGTTTTTCAAGATAACTATGAGATGCATCCTATACCCTATGCTGATGTAACAGTCAAAGCAATGGCACCACCCGATACGACTTATTATTATTATACTACTGCAAACGATAGCGGATATTTCGAAATTGAAGTCCCTGACGGCAACTATAAAGTTTTTGTTGGGGGAGATTATTGCTACGATATGTGGTATCAAAATGCAGAAACTGAAGAACAAGCAACTGTAATTTCTGCGAAGTATGGCAACAGGACATATTTAACAATTGAATCCAGAAAGATGAATTTGATGGATGTCAAAGGGACAGTTAAGGAAAAAAGCACTGGTTATCCAATATTTCCGGCAACAGTTGACTTTATGGCGTTTACGGATAATAAATTAATAAAAACAATCTCTGTTCCGACTGCAAGTGACGGTTCTTATACAATTACACTTAGTGCAAAATATGAATATAAAATACTTGCTTATGATAATTTCTCACCGAGAAAATATATACCTATGTATTATGTTAATTCTTATGATTTTCTTGAGGCAGAATTTTTGTCTGGTAACAGACTTAAAAACCAAACAATGCCAAATTTTGAACTTGAAGAATTTCCAGCAAGCTTAAACAAGATTAACGGTGTTGTACGGGACAACCTTGGTAACGGTGTTAAATCAATGCTTATACTTTACAAACATCAGTTTATGTCTGGTGTCAGGACAGTTGAAAGTGATGAGAACGGTAATTTTACTTTTAAAAATCTTGAACCGGGAAAGTATATAATCAGAGCTATGCCTTATGGCAGCTATACATCGGGATTTTACAACACAAAAGATTATGTTGAACCTCATTGGTTCGATGCGACATTGATTAATGTTGATGAAAATACTGAATTCCTTAATCATCTGATTATTGTAAATCCAATAACATATCCACAGGGGAAATATTTAATTGAAGGTTGGGTGATGGAAAATCAAAATGCTATCGAAGGTAAAAATGAAAAAGTACAGGATGAAATATATATCGGAGGAGCTGTAGCTTATTTGATGAATAGCAAAATGGAAACCGTTGCAGTTGATTACAGCGGTTTTAGTTTCCCGAATCTTGCTTCTGACCATTATACTTTGAAAGTAGATAAAATAGGATATGAGTTTTATACATCAGATGATATTTATGTAAATGAAATTGACACATCAAAATTTGTTAAAGTATATCTGAATAAACATCCTCACACGAATCCGACAATTAGCTTTAAGAGTATTCCACCGACGGAAGCTTTTGTAGGGCAGTCATATTCTTATGATGCAGAAGCAGTTACAAACAGCATTGATTCAATAAGGTATGATTTGATTGAATCCCCACAGGGAATGTCTGTTAACGGATGCACTGGATTGATAAACTGGACACCCAAAAGAGAAGGTACTTTTACGGTTATATTAGAAGCATATTTGGTTAATAATCCAACTATTACTATTCAGCAAACATGGAGTATTGAGGTCAAGGAAGGTGAAAAAACTGCATTCTTATCCGTTTTGGTTAAAAATGCCGAAAGGGTTTTCCCTGATGCAACATTAAAATTGTATCCTTCTGATTTCAGTGCAACATTCACTGCCATAAGTGATGCTCAGGGAAAAGCATTCTTCTCTCTTCCGGCTGGGGACTATTACCTTCACTTGTCGGGAAATTTATTTGAAGATTGCTGGTACAATAACAGGACAGATTTTAAAGATGCTGATGTTATCTCATTGACTGCCGGAGATACTTTGGAAATTAATCCGATGGTTACTGAAAAGAAAGTTACTTATAAAATTAGTGGAATAGTAGCAGATTCTAAATCAGCTATACCCGAGGCAAGTGTTCACTTTATTTTAGAAACAGGTGAAATTAGGACTGTATTAACCGATGCAAATGGGAGGTTTTCATTTGAGATTGGTAAGGACACTGCTTTCAGAGCATTTGCTGTGAAAGACGGACAATACACAGCACAATATTATCCCGAATATTATGACTTTGCGGAAGTACCTTTGCTGAAAAATATCAATAAAGCAGATTTTAATTTTAATTTGGAGCAACTACCAAAGAGTACTGTAAGTATTGAAGGGAAAATTCTTAATGAGAGTGCAATACCGATTACTGGTGTTGTTGTTGCTTATGGAGGTGATTTTGTTGATGATGGTACTGCGTTGAAATTCCATGTTAATTTTATTAATTCTACTGTTGCAAAGGATGGGAATTATAACCTTTCAGTTCCTATCAGTGGTAATTATATTTTAAGGGCTTATCCTGCTAATCAAAATTATTATCCT
>RCNQ01000139.1 GCA_003731675.1 Bacteroidetes/Chlorobi group bacterium ChocPot_Mid | reverse complement strand
ATTTTTTATAAACCAAATTGATTTCCTGGCATTAATAAAAAAAAAGAGGGAATTCAGACGATTTTGTGTCCGAATCCCCACTTTCTTTAAATTAACTATTTTAAAACATTTAATTGTTTTGTAATCAATTTTCCCTTAGACTGAATCGAAATCAAGTAAATCCCTGATGCAAGATTTTTTGTTTGAATATCAAATAAATGATAGCCAGAAGTTAAAAATCCGGATTTAATCTTGTCCATTTTTCGACCTAAATTGTCATTAATCTCAATGTCAATGAATGAATCTTCCTTTAGCTCCAAACTGAGAAATGATTTATCTTTATTAATGCTTGGATTGGGATAAATATTTGCAATTACTGTCGCATTATCGCTGTTATCCTCTACGTCTGTTACATAAGCGTAAACCTGACATAGAGTTTTGACTGTGTCAAGTTGAAGTGAATCGGGTTTAAATGGCAAAGTAAATGTAAATTGTTCTATTCTGTCTTTATTGACTAAACTATCAATATAAACTATTCCATCAGGACCAAAAAACTTTACCCACATACATGTTTGAAAAACATTGGGTATATCATCTCCTTCTTGTAGTTGAGCTAAGTTCAAATTAACCTTATAAAATTCGTCAGCTTGATTTTTTCTTGTTGAATGCGTTACCATATATATTGGATGCCCTGCTTTGTAAATCCATTGTTCGAAAAATGTGTCAAAATCAACAGATGGATTTTCAACTTTTGATTTCAGAAAATTTTTAAATTCCTCTGTATCCAAAGATTTGTATCCATATTCTGCAAACATCTCCCTAAGAATTTCTAAAAATCTCTCTTTGCCCAGCATAACACCAAGCATGTGGTAAATACTTCCTGCTTTCATATAAGTTGTAGCATAGTTAAATACATTATCGATTGGAGGAGCATAAACCGGTGGTTGAACATTCTGTGTGTTATAATATAAATATGTTTGCATTTTACCCATAATTGCCCAGTTATAATTGTCAGGATTCGTCCTTCCCTGCCACAATGTTTCACTCCAGACGGCACCACCCTCATTAATCCAGATATCGTTCCATGAAGCACAAGTAATCAAATCTCCTAACCACTGGTGAGCCATCTCGTGAGCAATAACAAGTTGATTGCCATTATCAGCATTGCCTCCCCAACGGTTTTTCTTTCTTAATACATTTCTGTGTAATGTAGTAATTGTCTGATGTTCCATACCACCGAACCAGCAATCAAGAACAGCATCCATACCGTATCTCTCATAAGGATATTCGCCAAAGATAGTTGAATAAAACTCCATCATTTTTACACTGTTCCTGAAAGCATAGGTAGCATTATGAGTCATCCCGTCACTTGATGTATCCTGAAAATCTTTTTCCCAGACATAATATTCTATTTTAATTGAATCATCTGGATTACTTACTCTTCTGTACCAGTCATAGTAATAATGATATTTACTTGCCGCCGCATGCATGAGATAGGTTGTAACAGGATAATCATGTTTCCAGAAAAATGTTGATGAATCTGCCAAATCAACTTTTTTCGTTAAAAGCCCATTTGATGTTACTGTATAACCCTTAGGAACTTTTACTGTGAAAGAAGAAAGAGCTTTATCGTATGGTCTGTCATTGCAAGGCATCCAATACCTTGCATCAATTGGTTCAGCCATAGTATAAGCTATTTTTTCTTCTATGAACACCGTGTCATAATTTGGTGGAGGACCTAATTCTATCGGAGTTCCTTTCTCATAGACATTTATTCCTCCTTCATTTTCGCTTGAAGAAAAATTATATTTAATATCCAAAACAACAGTATCCCCTGAATTGAATGTTTGATTAAAATTTACTTTTAAAATTCCTAATGCTTTTTTATTCGAATTGTTTGATGGCTGTCCGTTGATTGTTATACTCTCAATATTTAGTAGCATTGCATCCAGTTCAATAAAGCTGACATTATTCTCTAAAATCACCAACTGAATTTTATTAGATGCTTCGAAAGTTAATAAATTCCCGGTTTCAAAATGTTTGGAGATTAAATCATACCAATCCATATATAAATCATACCTTAACACATCATAATTCCTCTTTTCCAATGCGATATATTCCTTTAAAAGTTTAGGATTTCTCTTTTTTTCAATAAAAAGTTTATACCCTGCTTTATCAAAGTTATGTTCCCCCGGATCCAAATAATCAGGCAGGTTTTGAGCGAAAATTTTACTAAATAAAGTAAAAATTATTAATATACTTACAATTAATTTCATAAATTTTATTATACCTTTCAAAAAATATTTGCTAAATTATATTTCAAATATATAAATAATAAATCAAAGTTTGCTATTTTGTAATAAAAAAAAGTATTTTTTGAGGGAAACTATGGATATTACAACAAAGTGGAAACTGAATAATGGTGTGGAAATACCAGTACTTGGACTTGGTACTTATCTGAGTAAACCTGGAAAGGAAACTTATGAAGCAGTCCGTTACGCACTGGACATTGGGTATCGGCATATAGATACTGCCGCTCTTTATGCTAACGAAGAAGATGTTGGTAAAGCTGTCAGGGACAGCGGAGTACCCCGTGAGGAAATATTTGTTACAACAAAAGTTTGGAACAGCGACCAAGGATACGATACAACAATTAATGCATTTTACAAAAGTCTTAAAAAACTTAAGTTTGATTATATTGACCTCTATTTGATTCATTGGCCCCAGCCAAAAACAAGGATTGACACTTGGAGAGCTTTAATACAGCTTTATGATGATAAGAAGGCAAGTTCAATTGGAGTTAGCAACTACACAATCAGACATATGGAAGAAGTTTTACACGGTTCTCCATTCAAACCATTGGTAAATCAAATCGAATTCAGCCCATATTTATATCAAAAGGATATACTTTCATATTGTAACAGAAGGAATATTATTGTTGAAGCATATACTCCTTTGGTGAGAGGTAAGAAATTCAAAGACCCGAAATTAGTAGAATTAGCAGAAAAATATTCAAAAACACCTGCACAGATAATGATTAGATGGGCTTTGCAAGTTGGGACAGTTGTGTTGCCAAAATCTATTCATCCAGAGCGGATTAAAGAAAATGCAGATATATTCGATTTTGAGATAAGTGAAGATGATATGCTATTGATGGAAGATTTCAATGAGAATTATCGCGTTGCATGGGACCCTACTAAAATTGAATAGTTTAAAAATAAGTCTCTAAGAAAAAGTGAAAAAATTTTTTATTGTTGCCGGTGACCCCTCAGGAGATATTCATGCTTCCAAGTTGATGCTTGCTCTAAAATCAAAATCAGAAGATATCGAATTCATTGGAATAGGTGGTAGAGAAATGGCTTCTGCAGGTCTAAATTCGATAGCTCCAATTGAGCAAATGTCAGTTGTGGGTTTTTGGGAAGTAGCAAAAAAATACAAATTCTTTAAAAATATAATGAATGAATGTACTAAAATCATTCAAAATGAAAAAATAGATGCTTTCATACCTGTAGATTATCCAGGTTTCAACATTAGATTATCCAAAAAAGCAAAGGAAAATAATGTTCCAGTCATTTATTATATAGCTCCTCAGCTATGGGCATGGGGGAAAAACCGTGCAAAAAAAATTGCCGGGAATACAGACCTTTTATTAACTGTATTACCCTTTGAGAAGGACTATTTTTTGAAGTATGGTATTAATGCAAAATATGTTGGTCACCCTTTGCTTGATAATCCATTATTAGAAAAAGCTATGCCTGAATTTGATGAACGTGAAAATTTAATTGCTCTTTTACCGGGAAGCAGAGAACAGGAAATCAAACAACATCTTCCGATAATGGAGGAAATTGTAAACAAATTTGTCAAAGACCATCCCGAATATAAAGTTGGAGTTGCCATAACCAATAAATCAGCTAAAGAAATATTGAGTCCTTACTTAACTAAATATAAAAACTGGATTTTATTCAGAAATTCACTCGAACTTATGCTGAAAGCAAAAATCGGAATAGTCAAGACAGGAACCTCAAATCTTGAAGCGGCTCTTTGCGGAATGCCTTTTGTGATGGTTTATAAAACTTCAGGTTTAACTTTTTATTTAAGTAAAAGATTAATTAATCTGCAATACATTTCTTTGGTCAATATTCTGTTAAATCAAAAAGTGATTTCAGAATATATTCAAAAGGATATTAATATACAAAGAATGAATGATGAGTTAATGGATTTGATTAGCAACAAAGATAGATTTGAGGGTTTGCAGAGGAAATTTCAAACAGTCAGAAAAATATTGGGGGAAAAAGGTGCTTCAGATAATGCAGCTGATGCCATTTTAAGTTTCCTAAGTAATAAATGAAAATCAAATTTAAATATAAAATAGCATTAATTATATTAAACGCCTTAAGTAAAACTTGGCGAATAAAAATTAATGGACAAGAGCCGAAAGATTCGGCTGTCATTGCCTTCTGGCATGGATTTATGTTGCCTGTCTGGAAGTATTTTTCAAAGTATGAGCCAGTAGCTGTTGTAAGCAGAAGTCAAGATGGTGAGATGTTATCTCAATTATTAATCAAATGGGGATATGATTTAATCAGAGGTTCATCATCACATGGTGGTAAGGAAGTTTTAGATGAAATTACTGATATATCAAAAGATAAAATCGTGCTTATAACCCCTGATGGTCCGAGAGGACCAATTTATAATTTTAAACCCGGTGCCGTTATAGCTTCTCAAAGGAGCGGCTCTGAATTATTTTTGTGTAACGTTGAAATCAAATACAAATATTCATTCAAAAAAAGCTGGGATAATTTTTCATTGCCTCTGCTGTTTTCAAAAATAACTTTAAATGTTACTAAGATAGGGAAAATTTCAAAGGATTATGGCAGAGATGAAATCAACAATTTAATTAACCAATGTCAGGATATTTTGAATTCAAAATGAGAAAATTACTTTCAAATATTTATAATAACGCTGTCAAGAAAAGGAATATTAATTTTGATATTGGTAAATCAAAAATTTATAGATGTTCTAAGCCAGTTATCAGTGTTGGCAATTTATCCATAGGCGGTTCGGGAAAAACACCTTTTGTAATAACTTTATCAAATATTATAAAAGATTTAGGATATAAACCTGCAATCGTCGGTAGAGGATACAAGAGAAAAAGTAAAGGTGAGATAATTGTTTCTGATGGAAATAAAATTCTTACAGATGCTAAATCAGGTGGTGATGAGATGTTCCTTTTAGCACAGAAATTGAATGTCCCTGTCATATCCAATGATTTGAAATATAAGGGGGCGATGACTGCAGAAAAGATGTTTGATATTGATTGTATAGTAATAGATGATGGATTTCAGCATCGTCAATTGCACAGAACTCTCGATATTTTGCTTATAGATTCTGACACATTAGACAAACCTTACCTCTTGCCTTATGGAAGATTGAGGGAACCTCTCGAATCAGTCAAAAGGGCAGATATTATTTGTCTTGTTGGCAACATTGAATCAAAAACATCAGAAATAAAAAAATTTATTCAGAATAAATTTGTATGCAAAATAAAAGTTGTCCCTGACAACCCATATTTTCTTAATGAAAATAAATCTTCAAAAATAACAGTTGATAGACTAAGCGAGACACAAAATAAAATCATTTCTGTATGCGGTATTGCTAAACCAAAAAATTTCTCGGGAATGCTGAAAGCACTAAAATTTAATATTATTTACAAATTTGAATTTGAAGACCATCATAATTACAAAGAATCAAATATTCAAAGAATTATTCAAGCATGCAAGTTAAATGAAATTAATTTAATCGCTACTACTGAAAAAGATGCAGTCAAGTTTAATGAATTTGGCAATATTTTTGCTGAAAACAATATAAATATTTTAATTTTTCCAATATCAATAAAATTTGATGATGGAGAAAATGAGTTTAAAAATATTCTGAAGAATTTATTGGGAAAAAAGGATGGTTAGGATACTTAATAATAATAAAATAAGTTACATAAGCATTCTATTAATGCTTATATCAGTCTTATTTTTAAATTCTTGCATAAAACCAGAAATCAAGGTTGCATTATCCAAGGGTAAAGGTTCTGAGCATTATGATAATTATGGAAAATGGCTGAATGAAATAAATCCTGATATAGAATATGTTGATTTATATCATTTGAATAGAGCTGAGGCATTGAAAATACTTGAGGATTGTTCAGGTCTTGTTTTGACAGGAGGTCCTGATGTTCACCCGGACAGATATGGAAAAGGTTTTGATACTGCAAGATGTGAAATAGATTTGAAACGGGATACACTTGAGTTTGAACTAATCAAATTAGCAAAGAAATTGAAAATACCAGTTCTGGCTATATGCCGTGGTGAACAGATTTTGAATGTAGCGGAAGGTGGTTCATTAATTGTAGATATTCCTTCTGATTTTGACACCTTGGTGCAACATCAATGCAAAGAGACATCAAATTGTTTTCATAAAGTAATGATTGTTAAAAATACTCTTTTATCGGATATAACAGGATTGCAATTTGGAGAGGTAAATTCCAATCATCATCAGGGAGTCCACAAGCTGGCAGATATTTTTATCGCATCTGCTTTTTCACAAGATGGTTTAATCGAAGCTTATGAGCTGAAAGACAAGAAAAATAAACCTTTCCTCTTAGCTGTTCAATGGCATCCTGAAAGATTGGATAAATCTAATAAGCTATCCTCAGCTATAGGTGAAAAATTTTTAATGGAGGTGAAGAAGTTTTATGAGAAAAAGTGATTTGTAGTAGTAAATATGACTATTTTTTAGTATTATTTACTAAAACTCTGATTTGCAATTAACTACTAAATAAATCACAATTTTTTTTTAATTTACATTGACCTTTTGTTTATTTTCAAAAAAAGAAACAAAAATTTTGTTTTTGTGTTATTTTAGAATAAAATAAAGATAAATTATAAATGAAAGTTTGGCCTGTACCAAATAGTTATAAAAAGACAATTCCCCGCAATGGAGAACCAGGTTCTTTTTGGGAAGACCGTGGTGACCGTTTCCATTGTGGAGTTGATATATTTGCACCAGAAGGTTCTGAAGTACTTGCCACTGAGAGTGGTTATATAATTGACAAAGGAATTTTTACATCACCCGAGAAGAATTCTTACTGGGACAAAACATATTATGTAATACTGAAAACAAATCAGAAAATACTCGTAAAATATGCTGAGTTGTCTGAAGTCTTCGTGCATACCGGTGATTTTGTTGACGCAGGGCATCCGATTGGCACTGTGGGAAAAGTGATTATAAAAGAAGCTGTAACTTATCAAGACCCCTATTATATTCAGGAGATGGCAGAAAAAAACCAAATCTCAATGCTACATCTTGAACTTTACAAAGCACCAGTAACAATTGTACAACCTTATCAGGCGGGTAATTTTTTCGGTGAACGAAGACCCGAATCGCTCATCGACCCTGCACTTTATCTTAATGGCTTGGTAAAAAAAATGCGTGATAAATCAGAGTCTAATATCTAATTGAAGCATCAATCTCTCGTCTCGGTTTCCGGAAATTTCCAGATAACCACTCCCTATACTTATTACATTATTCTTTTTAAGTATTGAATATCTTATCCATAAATCTATATTCTTAACAGGAGAAATCTTAGCAAAAAGGAAAGACCTGAAACCATCACCATACAAGGGTTGTGTGGTCATATATCCCGGTACTGCCAATTCAAACTGATAAATAACCGATTCAAAACTTTTTGTTGAGAAAGCAGAAAATCTACCACCAATTTGAATTAATTCCTGAGGATTCCATATCGCTTCACAAAATCCTGCGATACCAGTTTCATCTTTTGCGTAATCCTGAAAATCAATATGGCAGGCTTCAATTCTCAACCTGAGCGAGAGAGAATTTATTGATTTGCTTTCAAATTCACTCCTTGCTCGAAATACTTGTTTCTGAAAAATCTCCTTATAGGTTTCAGATACTGTAATCATATCAGTTTTTTTTTCAGAAACCAATCTTAGTAGGATTTTGTGATTATGGGCTATCCTCCATTCAGTCTGGAAAAACAAGTCGCTCCCGTGGATAGGTTCTGGAATATAATATGTTCTCTCGTAGGAAGCATAAAAATCTGAATAAGCTGAAATCAAAATATTTTTTATTCCATTATATTTTAATCCAGTATAAAATCCATATTCGTTATTAGGTATTGAACTCTCACCGAAAATCATTCCATAAGGAGAACGAAAACCGGGTGTGAAGCTTCTTCCTGCAAGTGCAATTTCGAAATTATTTATTTCATATTGTGTACCTACTTTAAATGCTGTATTACCTTTAACATCGCTACTAAATTCTGCACCAAATGATAAATCACTATAATTGAAAAATGTATAAGCAGAGACTAAACTACCTTCTTTACCCATAAATAAAGCTTTCGATTCGGTTACAAGCTCTTTGTCGTTCTTAATGTGCAATGCAGTAATCCCGAGAGTAATTAAATCACTTTTCAATTCGAGATTCCCTCCATAAAGCAATTCATTGAAAGCATCTTTCTTTTTGATTTCACTTTCTGTACGGTAATAACCAGAACGGTAAACAGAAGTTATTATGTCATTTGTAGAATCGTAAGTTCCTGCTCTCTCAGAATTGGAATACCAGGCAATAAAATTAAGATTATTATTAAATATTTTAAAATCTCTTTGCATAGCGAACCCTCTAAAATTTCTGTAGTCAATAGAAGAGCGATATTCTCTTATTCCACTACCTTTTTGAATGACAGGATATATAACTTCTGCTCCTTTTTCAGCAGGAAATGTTTTCCAGAGAATATTCCCCATACCTGTTTCGAGGTAGTAATCACCTGCAAGAAGTTTAAAATCATAAACTTTTCCAGATAGATAGACAGAGTAATTGTCGGCAAGATGTAACTCTCCTGCATCCTTATCAGTCAGGAAACCAAAAGAAAAATCTCCACTATAAGCGGAAAAACGATTGTAAATATCTAATTTATCACCTTTGAATTTATTTTGTGTGAACCCTCTTGGTTCTCTAAGATAATCTTTAAGTCTTGTTCGCCAGAATATTTTTTTATCAGGAAGAAACTTATCCAAAGAAGTACAAATCAACAGCAAATATTTTTGTTCATCTGTTAATTCAATTTTTGAAAACAATTGTGAAAAAGTAATCAAAGAATCGGATTTTGATAATAACAAAATATTTCTTGCTTCAGAAGTTGTAAATCCTGGTATTCTTAGGAACTCCTGAATTGTTGCAGTTTTAAGGTGAAGAGGATTTTCAATTAATTGTTCAATGCCATCAATTTCAGGAGACGAACCGGTTTCAACGGATATTTTTTCAAGTATGTTTTCCAATAATTGAAAATCAAGTTCCTGTGATTTGGATACCGATACAATTATTAATGCAAATAATAATATTAAAAATGTCTTTATCAATAATTAATATTTTCAGTCAATAAAAATCAAATTTAATTCAAATTAAGG
>RCNQ01000138.1 GCA_003731675.1 Bacteroidetes/Chlorobi group bacterium ChocPot_Mid | reverse complement strand
CTTCCCAAAGTTTTATATTGCTATTTTTGCCGTTAACCGTTCCTTTTGCACCTGAAGCAAGCCAAACGCCATCAGGACTATAAGTAATAGTTGAAATATTATCTTTATTAGGAATCTGATTTATAATCCTCCCTGTGAAAGAATCCCATAATTCAAGGTTGCTCCCAATAGAAGTAAATGTTTCTAGTGTCGGACTGAATAATGAATAAGTAGTCTGTGCCTGAATATAACCGATGAACTTACCTCCAAAAACATCCCACATAAATATTTTATTATCTGAAGAACAAATAATCCTTTGACCATCGCTACTAAAAGCAATTGATAGTATCGGGTCAATTTTAGCATCATCAGTTAATATACGCTGAGTTAAACCAGTCTTTAAATTTATCAGGTCAACCCTACCGCCTGATTTATAACCACAGGCAATAATATTACCATCAGGATTAATGGCTATTTTATTCCATAATGATGGAGAATCAGGAAGAGTTTGAATTAATCTGCCTGTTGATACTTCCCAGATATTAACAACTGACTGATTCGTATTGATTCTTAATAATGCTCCAACATAAGAAGCACTTGCATCCATACCGAAACTTAAAACAATTTTGTTAGTTGGTATAGTTCTTATTATTTTTTTATTATTTGCATCCCAAACTTTGATTGTTGTATCAGCACCGACTGTACCTATCGTTTTATTGTCATTACTAATCTCCATAAATGAAATACTGCCTCTGTGACCTTTAGAAAAAATCAGCGAGTCGGTTAAATCAGTAGAGCTTTTTATAGTAATACTGTTCTGTTCAGCACAAGCAATTGCTTTTCCATCAGGACAAACAGCTAAAGTATAATAATCATCAAGGGATTTATTTGCTATGTTGTTACCTGTCAAACCATCATAAACATTAATTTGTTTATCAGAGGAATTACTGTATATTTTCTTTCCATCTGGTGAAAATTTTGTTGAATAAACATAACCTAATGCACCGATTGGCTTAATTTGTTTTTTTGTTGTCAAATCCCATAAACGTGTCGTTCTATCATTACCTCCACTTATCAACCTCGTAGAGTCTTTGCTAAAGTCAAGGCAATTTACCCTTGCACTATGACCGGATAATGTATAATTGAGAGATGGATTATCAATATTCCATATCATTATTTTAGCATCATTTCCACCACTTGCAAAAATGGAACCATTTGGAGAAAATTTAACAACAGTGGTGCCTGATGGATGAGCTACAAAGGATTGAACAGAATCTCCGGTTTCTATATTCCAAAGATGAATTAGCTTACCTGAACCGCCACTGACTATTAATGTACCTTCTGGATTAAAGCAAACAGATTCGACAACATATCCTGCATTGATTTCAAGAATTGACTTCCCCAAATCCAGGTCCCAGACTTTTATTTTGCCATCATAACCACTGCTGACTAATTTAGTTCCATCGTGATTGAAATTTATGGAAGATACACCACTTGAGGACACTGTCGCTTTTGTATCATGAGCAACAAAGCTTTTTATTATATCACCGGTTTCGGGATTTAGTAACATTATATGTCCTGTCGAGGAGGCTAATGCAAGTATACTTCCATCAGGGCTATATTCCATAGCTTTGATGTAACCATATCCAATGATACTATAATAACTGCTCCCTGAGATTTTTTTAACTCTCATTATACATTTATTGCTGGGTGTATTTGGTATAGTGTCCCAAGAGTGCCTTAATCCAAGACCTTGTTTTGTAATTGTTGTCCAGTTTATACCATTGTCATAGCTATAATCAATTTGGACAGTATCATCAGGTGTTACTCCTTCCCAAGTAATTAATGTATCAAGTCCTACCAGAAAAACTTCTTTACCATTAGGATGAGTAACCTTTAATGTATTTTCATTTCCGAAGCTTGTAAAATCACCTCCGCTCACATATAATTCTGAAGAACATTCTGAGCTTGTGAACCTGATTTTACTATATTTAAAAAGAGTGTCTGTACAATGAAATGTTACTTTTAAATTAATACTGTCACCACTATTCAAAGAAAATTTTGTCTTTGACAGTTCGAAAGATGGATTTTTTAAATCAGTTTCAATATTGTCATAATTAGCATTTACAGCAATAATTTTTAAAGTAGTATCATAATTTTTCCCAGGTTCAAAAACAGGAAATCTAATTGAGCTGGGTATAATTTTTAAATAAGAACGATTTGTTACAGGTATAATATATTTTTTTGTAGCTGAAATATTATGCAAGGTGTCAGTAATTATTGGTTCACGCACAGTTATATTGCAACCTGCATCAGATAACCATTCCAACTCGCATGGTTTATCGAGCATTACTTTCAACAGAATTTTACGATAGATTTCTTCAGCTTCCTCAATTTTTGTAACATTTTCGAACCACTCGCCACCTGTTCTTTCGGAAAATTGCTTAATACAACCCGGTGCTGGCATATAAAGAGTAACGCAATAAATAATTATATCATTTTCCTGAGCTTCTTTGATTATTTGTTCCTGTTCAGGAAAAAAGTTTGGTTGACCGTCTGTAAGGAAAACAATAACTCTTTTGTATTTACCATTTTTAGCAATTTTGACGGCACCTGCGGGAGGGTCTAACAGTGCAGCATTATAATTTGTATTGCCTTTGTAATAAATGGAATTAATTGTGGAAAGTAATTTATTTCTGTCAGTCGTAAAATCAGTCAGAATACTACTGTTGTCATTGAAATTCGTAATAGCAACTTCACTTTTACCTGGAGGCAATGCATTAACCCATGCTCTTGCAGCATTTTTAGCTAACTGCAAACGATATCCCCTCATTGAACTTGAATTATCTATAACCAAAACACAAGACAGTGCTTCTGGTTGCTCGAAGTCGGGACATGATAAAAATGTAACTTCTCGTGAAATACCTTCTTCGTTCACAGAAAAGTCATCTTTCTTCAAATCTTTAATTAATCGTCCGTCCACATCAAAAGCATAAAAAGATGCTTTTATTTTTGGATATTCTATCGTACTTAAATTGATGATTGTAAGGTTTTGTGAGAACAAACCATTGAAATAAAGTAAAAATAACACACAAATTGTTATTACTTTTGTGAAGTTCATCTTAATTTAAAACTAATTGTTAAAAATTTTTTTATAAAATACGAATTTCCGATATTTAATCAAAAGATAAATTATAATCAATTATCAAAAGCAAATCTTTATTAATAAACTTCTTTACTGATAAGCACAACAAATTCTCCTTTGACTGAATTGTTTTTTATTAAGTTTTCTTTACATTGTAAAGCTGTCCCTCTTATGTATTCTTCGTGAATTTTACTTATCTCACGTGCAATACAAATCCTGAAGCTATCATTATACATTTCATTTAACTCATCAAGAAGTTTTAAAATTCTATGAGAAGATTCGTAAAGAATAGTTGTGTGAGAAATATTCTCGAGTTCTTTCAAAAAAGTGGCTCTCCCCTTTTTCTGTGGAGGGAAACCAAGAAAAGTAAACTTATCACAATTAAAGCCACTCCCTGATAACGCTGGTATTATTGCTGTGGCACCAGGAAGAGCAATGATTTTTATATTATTAACAATTGCTTCACCAACTAAAGTTAATCCCGGGTCTGAAATCAGAGGTGAACCAGCATCAGTGATTAAAGCAACTTTTTTTCCTAATAATATTTCCTGAATAATTTCAATAGAACGTGATTTTTCATTATGTTCGTGATAGCTGAGTAATCTTCGTGGAATAATTGAAAGGTGTTTAAGTAAAATTCCTGAATGCCTTGTATCTTCACACGCTATTATATCAGCTTCCGACAGTACTTTTATTGCCCTGATTGTAATATCCTCAAAATTCCCAATTGGTGTAGGAACAATAAATAAAATACCACAATCAGATACTTGTTGTGTAAAGGTTCCTGAATCATTGGAAGAACTTATGTGGTCATATTTCTTAGAATTTTTATTTATCATTTTTGTTTTCTGAGTTGTTTAAAAAAATCGGTGAGTAATTTTGAACATTCTTTTTCCAGAACTCCACCTGTGACAATACATCTGTGGTTTAATCTATTGTCATCAGTTATTGAGAATAAAGAACCGCTTGCCCCGGATTTTGGGTCTTTTGCTCCATATACAAGTCTTTTTAATCTTGATAAGACTATAGCACCTGAACACATTGAACAAGGTTCAAGAGTTACATAAAGGGAACATTGCAATAAATGCTTTGAATTAACCACAGACAGAGCTTTTTTAATAGCTACCAATTCTGCATGTGCTATGGAATTTTGTTTTTTTTCTACCTTATTAAATCCCCTGCCAATAATTATTCCATTTCTGACAACGACAGCTCCAATGGGAACATCATTAGATTTCAATGCTTTTTCAGCTTCGATTAAAGCTTCCCTCATAAATACTTCGTCATCATAATTATTTTGCAGTCTTGTAAATTTTGTGTCTCTTGGCATATTAAATCAATTGTAATTTTTTTGCACCTTCTTTTAAAGTCTCTTCATTTTTCGCAAAACACAGTCTGAGCATACTTTCACCTTCTTTTGATTTGGAATAAAATACAGAAGGTGGTATGGTAGCAACGCCAAATTCTTTAACTAATTTTGTAGCTAATTCTACATCATTTATATTTAAGAATTCCGGAATATCTACCATCATAAAGTAACTTCCTTGAGACAGATGAGGTTTGAATTTAGTTTTTAAAATTAATTCATAAATCAAATCTCTCTTTCTTTGATATAAATTTTTAAATTCGGGCAGATAATCATCAAGTCTGCTAAATGCATAAACCATAGCATGTTGTCCTGGTGTATTAACAGCAAAAGTTGTCCATTGATGAACTTTTTGAATAGCTTGTGTTAATTTGGGTGTTGCATAAGCGAAGCCAATTTTCCATCCAGTCATACCAAATGTTTTTCCGGATGATGATATGGTAATCGTACGCTCTTGCATATCAGGAAGTGTGGCTATTGGTATATGAATGGAATTGTCGAATAATAAAAATTCATATACTTCATCACTAATCACAAGAAGGTTGTTTTTAATTGCCAATTCAGCAATAAATTCAATTTCATTTTTACTAAAGACTCTTCCTGTGGGGTTATGAGGATTATTGAAAATAATCATCTTTGTCTTGTCTGTTATGGCTTGCTCTAATTCATTGTGGTCATAGCAAAAATCCGGTTTTTTTAATGTCACATATTTGGGTATTCCACCAGCAAGAATAACATCTGATTGATAAGAATCATAAAATGGCTCAAACAAAATAACTTCATCACCCGGATTAATCAGTGCGGTAATTGTCGAATATAATGCTTCTGTTGCCCCAGCGGTAATAGTGATTTCATTATCGCAGTTCCATTTTAGATCATAATATTTTTTTGCTATACCTGATAGTACCAATCTCAGTGAACGAATTCCATTTGAGGGTGCGTATTGGTTTTTCCCTTCTTTCATGGCTTTATATGCTTCGTCCATTAACCAAGTCGGTCCTGAAAAATCAGGAAATCCCTGTCCAAGATTTACTGCATTGTATTCAACAGCCAGCCTACTCATTGTTGAGAATATGGAAGTTGGAATTAATTTTATTCTTTCTGCTTCAAACATAAATTTTAACGATTAAATAAAAAAATAAAATTAAGAAATTTTTCTTTAAGATTTAAATTAATGTTAAATATTAATTTTATAAAGCATAAATATCGATTTTTTAGCAATGAATAAATGATTAATATTTGTTTTATTATAAATTTAGTTCTTTTTACTATTTCATAATATCTTTTTATTTTATAAATTATATTTTTAATTTTAGCTTAAAGGTAATAAAATGAAAAAATCACTATACATAGCATTAATAGCTTTTTTCTTAGGAAATTCCATTTCCTTATTTTGTTCAGTTGATTCCTGGGAACAATTACCTGGACCGAACGGAGGAATTGTTTTAAGTATAGCACATAAAGGTTCAAATCTTTATGCCGGCACACTTGGCGGAAGTCTATACAAAAGCACAAATTATGGAGATTCATGGGAATTTATTGGTGAAAACACTCCTTTCATTGACATAGAAAAAATATTAGTTAAAGATAGCAGAGTATTTATTGTTAATAGAAAATTTGGGATATACTATTCTGAAGATGATGGAGCTACTTGGACTGCTGTAAATACCGGTTTAAAAAATACTACTGTTACATCTATCGCTGATTTGGATGGGACTCTTTTCTGCTCAACTTATGGTGAAGGTGTATATATGAGCACAAATAATGGTGATTCCTGGGTAGAAAGGAATTCTGGCTTACCTAATAAATATGTAAATCAGTTAACTGTTTATGCAGGTAGTCTGTATTTAGCAACTAATACAGGGGCTTACGTAAGTGGTAATTATGGAGAAAGCTGGGGTACTTTGAGACCAACAGGTGCTTATAATTTTATAACAGTTAATCAAAATTATATATTCATTGCCAACAATACTCAAGCATGGATGACAAGTAACAATGGTTATGAGTGGGATGCCTCAGGTTACGGTTATGGATTAGGAACAGGTGTAATATATTCTCTTTATTCTACTGGTCCTTATGTAATTGCAGGACGTTCCAACGGTGTATTTGTATCGACATTTATTGGTGGAGAGTGGGTTAATGTGTATTCAACTTTAAAGACTATCAGGGTTTATGCCTTACTAAACATTAATAATTTTTTGTATGCAGGAACTTCAAAAGGTGTTTTTTACAGTCAGGATTTTGGAGGCAAATGGAAAGAAATAAACAAGGGTTTATTAAATGAACGAATATTATCTTTGGCAATTGACAAAAATACTATTTATGCGGGACTTCAGGATAACGGAGTAATAAAAACAACAGATTTCGGTTTGAGTTGGGTTGATTTGAATCTGGGTTACAAGAAAGTATCCAAAGTTTACAAAGATAATTTAGGTCTATGGGTTTTCTCTAATGATACTCTTCTATTCACTTCAAATGATGGAATCACATGGGAATATCGCAACTATGGTCTTGAAAATCAGAAATTGAATTGTATGATTAAGTACAAGAATGAATACTATATAGGTACGGATGACGGATTGTTTTTCACTACAAATCAGGGACAAGGTTGGTCGGCAAAAAATGTATATTTAAGAAAAAAGAAAATAAGGAATATCCATGTGGATAAGGATAATTATGTCTATCTCGCCACAGCTGACAAGGTCTATTTATCAAGAGATAATATGGCAAATTGGATTATCAGTAATGAAGGCATGAAAAGTTACAATATCACTTGTATAACAGGTAATGATAGCTTCCTAGTTGCTGGTGCACAACCAGATGTTTTATTTAACGCTGAATTATATGTGAGTTACGATGGTGCAAGAAGCTGGAAGAGTACTGATTTTGCATTCCGTGATTTCTATGTACAGGATATTGCTATAAGCGGAGTATCAATCTTTGCTTCTATAGTCAATGTCGGAACAGAAGAAAGCTACGGGATACTATATTCTTCTAATGCTGGGAAAAGTTGGATACAATTCAATGAGGGTCTGAGAATAAGGAATATCCGTGATTTATTAATAAACAACAATATAATTTATTGTGCTTCTTTCGGTTCAAGTTTGTTGAAAAGAGACATTCCTGAACCTTTGAAAACACCAATACTTTCATATCCTCCGGACAATTCTGAGAAGGTATTTACATCAGTTGAATTAAAATGGGAACCAATTGAAGGTGCTGAAATGTTCAACATTCAAATTGCTGATAATCTTAACAATTTCGATAAACATGTGATTTTTGAATACTCGTCAACGATTACGCAATTTACTGTTCCAAAAGGAGATTTAAAAAACAATACAAAATATTACTGGAGAGTTAACTATATAAAAAATGGCAGAACAAGTGATTGGTCAGATATATTCTCATTTACTACCGAACCGGATTTACCAACAATACCTGCTTTAATATCACCTGAAGATAACGCTACAGATGTTCATGTCTTAACTCAATTTAATTGGCAGAATTTAGAAGGAGCAACAGAATATATATTACAGGTATCAGACAATGAGTCATTCCAAAATAAGATGATTGATATTAATGTTGTTCAAAATAATTATACAGCTCCAAAAGGCAAACTGGATTTCAATAAAAAGTATTTTTGGAGAGTAAAGGCAATTATCAATAACGCAGAAAGGGATTGGAGTAATATTTTTAATTTTAGTACCACCGAACTTAACCTGATTGCTCCTGTGCTATTGTATCCTTTTGCTAATGCAGAAGATCTGCCATTAACCACTTTTTTTGAATGGGAGCAAGTGCCAAATGCAGATGAATATATTTTAGCCATTTCTGACAAATCTGATTTTAGTAAAACTGTATTTGTTGATACTGTCGCTACAACAATTCTTAATATGAAAAATGGAATTTTAAATTGGGATACTGAATACTTTTGGAAAGTTAAATCAAAATTTATGAATTATGAAAGCAATTGGTCTGAGCTTCGCAAATTCAGAACATCCATTGAAGTTTATGTTAATGATGGAATTTCAGAACAAATGATGATTATCAAACCTTTTCCAAATCCGGCACAGAATGAATTAAAAATATCAATTACACCAGTTACTGATGAAAATTTGAATATATTTATTTATGATTTAATCGGTGATCTGAAATACAAGTCTAATTTCTTCTCAATTCCGGGTTTAACTAATACACTGTCCATAAATATTCATGATTTTAATTCTGGTATTTACTTATTAAAAGTTGGGAGTGGTAAAACCTATGCTTCAAAGTTTATTGTTATTAATAAATGAGGGGAACAAATCAGCAGAATTATGCTATTGATTTAAGAACACTTTCGGCAGCAATCTTGCCGCTAAATGCTGCACTTTCAAGTGTTGCAGGCAAACCTGTATTTGTCCAATCACCTGCAAGAAAAAGATTTGGGATATCCGTCTCAGAAACCGGACGGATTTTCTGAATTTCAGGTGTAATTTTGATTGTAGCGTACTTTTCTTTAATAACTACTGAATGCAGTAATTTTGAAGATTTTGATGTAGGAAATAAAGAATTGATTTCTTTTATGCAAATATTTATTATTTCATCTTTTGATTTATCTATCAAAGAATCAGCACCGCTGATTGTCAAAGCATAATGCCCTGAATTATTATCATTGAAGTTATTTTCCGCGATCAAACGCTTATTAAATATCCATTGGATATGAGTTCCTAAACAAGCATTGATTTTTGATTCTAAAATTTCTTTATCGAACCATAAATAAACTGAAATAATAGGTGAAAAACTAAATTTTTCGAGATATTCGAAATTTCCAAATAAATTACTTTTATCAACAACTGTTTTGAGTTTGTTTGGTGGAATAGCAGAGACTATGTAATCTCCGTAAAAATCTTTATCTAAAGATTTCACACCAATTAACTTACTGTTCTCCAAGATAAACTCATCTACTCTCGTATTATAGTGAATTTCTCCACCCAAATCAATAATATAAGATTCCCAGTTACCCAAAAGTTCAGATAAGCCTGCTTTAGGAAATATTATCCTTGAAAATTCAGATTTTGAAAAAAAAGCTTTTTGAATAATTGTTTTAAAAATTTCAGCGGAGCAGTTATCAATCGTTGCATTCATTGTAGCCAGACATAAAGGTTCCCAAAAATTACTTATTGAGTTATCATTTTGTTTGAAGTAAATTAATAAATTCTTAACTGTCATATTTTGAAATGATTGGCTTCTGATAAATAAGCTTAGAATAAATTTTATGGCAAGTAATTTCTCGGTGATACTAAGTAGATGAAAACCAAATAAACCGAGAAGCATACCCACTTTACCGGGAAATAATGTTGTATCGAAATTAGCCAATCTTTGATTTTGTCTGTAAAAAGGGATTTTTATACCTTCTGAAAAAGATAATTTATCATAAGTATTCAATTTTTTTAAAAGATTTAAATAATTTGTATAGGCACCCATTAAAAGATGCTGTCCGTTATCAATTACATCATTAGTTTTTGAATCTAAGTGGGAATATGCTCTGCCACCAGGGAATTTTCTTGATTCCAGCAAGATAGGTTTAATATTATTCGTAGCTAATTCAACAGCAGCTGAAATACCAGCAATACCTGCACCAATTATAATTACTTTTTTATTCTGCATCATTAAATTTTCTGATTGAAATTAATTTACTGAATAAACGTATTAACACAAAGAAACTTATAATTTTTATAATTAGTAAATAATTGCTAAATTTGTAATCTTTGTGAAAGCGGATGTGGCGAAATTGGTAGACGCGCCAGACTTAGGATCTGGTGGGGCGACCCGTGGGAGTTCGAGTCTCTTCATCCGCACGGTTTTAGAAGATAGAAGATAGAAAATAGAAGATAGAAAATAGAAAGGAAGATAAAATTTGAAAAAGACAATTAAGGAAATTAGCAAAAGTACATGGGAAGTTGAATTTTTATTAACACCTGAAGACGTTCAACCTCATTTCGATGAAGCATATAAGAACGCTCAACCTCAAATTGATATGAAGGGATTTCGTAAAGGAAAAGTTCCTATGAATCTGATAAAAAAACATTATGGAAAAGCTATTGAATTTGAAGCTTTGGAAGATATAGCAAATAAAACTTTTCAGGATTTTTTAAAAGAAGATAATGTTTCAATGGTTGGCACGCCTCAGCTTGTAGATATTGACAAAAAAGATGGAGACTACAAGTTTGTGATTAAATATGAGATAATTCCCGAAATTCAATTAGCTGATTATAGAGGTATCGTTGTTGATGAACCAGTTCACCC
This sequence comes from Bacteroidetes/Chlorobi group bacterium ChocPot_Mid, assembly GCA_003731675.1. GTDB lineage: Bacteria > Bacteroidota > Ignavibacteria > Kapaibacteriales > UBA2268 > ChocPot-Mid. The sequence continues at coordinate 10,723 of RCNQ01000138.1, read as the reverse complement.
CGTAACCGACGAAGAAATTGAGCAATACGTCGAACAGGTCTGTAAGAATAATGGGACGTTTGAAGAAGCTGAACAGGTAGTTGATGATGAGTTTGTTGTTGATGTTACTATTCAAGAAATTGATGAAGCCACTCAAGTGCCAATCCTCGGAGATAAACCAACTGAAAGTAAGTTGTATCTTGCTGACCAGTATGTAATGCCTGAGATGAAAGCTAATTTGATGAATACTAAGGTTGGGGATAGCTTTATTTTCAGACCTCATTTATACGACCCAAATGCTCCTGACAAGACATACCGGGTTTCAGTAAAAAAAATCGAAAAGCTTATTCCAGCTGAATTTACAAACAGTTTTGTTGAGACATATACACAAGGTAAGTTCACGACAACAGAGGAATTTCGTGAAGATATTGGCTTTAAGTTGCAAGAAAACTGGAATGAAAAGTCGAGAAGGGAAATTGAGAATCAATTAATCACTAAAATTGTTGAAATGAATGATTTTGAGCCACCTGCATCAGTTGTTGAAGATGTTATCGAAGCTATGGCTGAAGATGTAAGAAAAAATTATCAGATAAAGGATAAGGATAAATTGCCTACATCTATGATGGCTGAAGGATTGAAACCATTGGCTGTCAGAACTGTAAAATGGGAGATAATCAGAAATCAGATAATGAAGAATGAGAAGATTGAACTTGAGGAATACGATATTGAAGATATTGTAAAATCTGAAGTCGAAAGGACAAAAGGAGATGCATCTGTTATTGCTAATAAATTGAAACAAAATCCACAGATTGTCAATAATATATTAAATAAAAAAGTGATGGATTTTATCATTGACTTTGCAGTTACAGAAGAAATTCCATTCGATGAGTATGAAAATAAGCATCGTCAAGAACATGACCACGAGCATCACGACCATGACCATCATGAACATGACCATGAGCATCACGACCATGACCATCATGAACATGACCACGAGCATCACGACCATAAACATAAGCATTAAAAAAATTAATTAAATCCCGGAATCACAAACCGGGATTTTTTTCATCTAACCACCACAAACTTTTCCGTCTGCACCTGCCCGCCGGAACGAATTGTTGCGAAATAAAGACCGGAAGGCAAAGCCGAAACATCAAGTTCTGCTTCGCTTGTTCCCTGAATCGCATCTGCATTCAAATTAAATTCTTTAACTGTGTTACCCATATAATTTGAAATACTGATTTTTACATCATCGTATAGAATAGCGTGAAAACTGAATTTTACTAAATCATAGACTGAATTTGGTATTATTGTCAAACCATTTTGATACAACTCTGACTCAACAATATCCAAAGTATCTTCTTCATAAACAGCAATGCCTCCTTCAGATGAACCAATCCATACCCTATTATCTTGGTCAACGTAAGCACAAGTCGCTTCATCAGCAGGAAAATCAGAGTTGTCCTTATTAATATGAGTCCAATTTTTACCGTCGTATTTAAATATACCACAAATACCATAAGCAATCATAACCCACAAATTATTTTTTTTGTCAACATCTAAATCCAACACTTCAAAATCCATTTTTTTACAATAACTATGAATTTCATTCCAATACAATGTCCAGTTTTGTCCATCGAATTTTTGTAAGTTTGAATAACCACCGATCCAAATATTTCCAGTGGAATCAATTGCTAAATTATAAGGAGCGTCAATAGCATAACCCGAATTAAATTTTGTATATACTGTCCAATTCATACCGTCGAATTTAACTAATGACATAGTATCACCGGGGTCAAGTGGAAAACCTTGAGTACCACATATAAACCAAAAGTCGCCATTTTTATCTATTACTACATCATGTACTGAATTTGTAGTTAATGGAGAATTCTGTCTATTATATTCTGTAACTTTATTATATTCAAAGTCATAGTTGATAACTCCTTTACCACCTGTAGTTAGCCATATTGTATTTTTTTTATCAATAAGCACTTGCCAAACTCCTCCCAAATCCATTGGCAAAATTGATGTATATCCGGTAACCAGACTAAAATTAAATCCATCATACTTCAGTAAGCCACCACCTATACCAAACCACATATTACCAGATGTATCGTATGCAGATGGTAAAAATTTTACTGCAATTCCAAATCTTTCACTAATTGGTTCAATATTTAGCCAATGTTCACCATCAAATCTTGCTAAACCTCTCTCTTGCTCATAGAACCAATATACCCCTTTTTTATCTTGATTAATTTCACCTTGGAGAACCCACTCTTTAATTGTTGAATTAAGATGAGTATATATTGTCCACTTTGAGTACAAATTATTTGAACTAACAAGAATAATTAATATTAAAAATTTTATCTTCATAAAAACCTCAACCTTTCAAATGCATATAAATAAACCCCATTCATTTTTCAATTTGAATATGGTTTAATGGTTATTTAATAATGAGCATTTTTTGCGATTTAACAAATAAACCGTTTAGTACTATACTATAAATGTAGACTCCCGTCGAAAACTCTTTAGCTGATATCTTTATTTGACATGGTTTGCCTATGCAAACATCAAATTCCTGGTATTTTTGAATACCTCTTTCATCAGTTATTATCAAACTTGCATTGCCGATTATGTCCTTAGGGATATAATAGTTAATCTCTGTTGTTTCAGCAAAAGGATTAGGGTTATTTTGTCCGAGAATTATATTATCGTAATTCGATTCCTGAATTTTTTTCTCAGAATCATCAGTTCCCTTAATAATTCCTCCTTCTTTAGATTCGAGAGTTTTAACCCTATCTTCCAAATCTTTAATTTTAGATTCAAGCTCTTCAATCCTTTTACAAGCATCAGCATAGCAATATAAAGTATCTTTGAATTGTTGAAATTCAGATTTTGATAGTGATGAATCAATTTTATCTTTCAACTCATCTGACTTATCAATTTGACTCTTGATAGATTCAGCTAATGTGTCGGTTCTTTTTATCAATTCTTGTACAGAAACAAGTAAAACACCTTTAATAATTCCATTACTTATCTTATCTTTATAAGGAACACCTAAAGGAAAATAATGAGAAAAATCCTGAGCAGTGGGTCCAATAAATCTATATGGAAAATCACGAACAACATAATTTACAGAATCTATATAAATTAAATCCGGTTTCCATTTCCAATTATATAAAGGTAATTTGCGTAATGAATCGATTATATCTTTGGACTTTATATCTTTGAAGTCCTCTTTTTTTGAAACATCTGATGTAAAAACCCAGTCAATATCTCCAGGATGCAAAGTTGCCGCTCTATCTCTATATGCACCTACGTTTGAGTATGAATAAATTAGTTCATAAGATAAAGAAGTTACATCTGTAGTGTCAGAATCAGCATTAAATCTTGCATAAAATTGGTTTGGATTACTTGTGAAACCAACATTATTGAAACAATAATCACCAATAGCAAAAGAACCTTTGTGATCAGGTTTTATCCATACATTATTACCCATCGCTGTTGCATATGAAGCGTATACTGAATCACAATTTCCGAAAGCAAAAGAATTGGTTTTGAATACATTTGTTTTTCCAATATGATTATCGTTACCAATTGCAATACTACCTTCGCTAAAAACATCATTATAATGACCAATAATTTTACTACCATCAGAATATCCAGAATTTCCAATACCAAACACTTGTGAGGCATGTCCCCATGCCCTATTATTATGACCAAAAGCTACAGATGAAACTCCGCAACTGTCATAATCCCAAGCATGTATAAAATCATCTTCTTGTTTGCCCATTCTTAAAGAATGCTTCCCTGGTATCCACATAAAACGACAACCCTTCCCTAATGCATTTATTTTTGCTCTTTCTTCATAACTAAGTTGTGTAGAAGTTGTATCAAAATTATCTCCGTTCATTATTTCTTCAAATACTACTGCACCTCTTTTAACATTTAATTTTGCAATGGGTTTCGGATTCTCACCAATACCAACATTACCATTGCCCATAAACCTTACTTTTTTTGTTGGTTCTTCTTCTCCTATATAAGTAGTTGATGTGCTTGTTAAAAAATCCAGTGAAAATCCAGGGTCTTCCTTTTCATCACCGTAAAGGTCGCGTAATTCTATCCAATAGTTGAATGACTTTCTTAAGTCACTCCCAGTTGGTCTATAAAATCTGATTGAAGGAGCTAATGAATCAATCGCCATTTCTGACTCTTTTACTCTTTGTCCAAAATATGTTCCTCTAACATCAAATGAAATTTTTGATGATTGCAAATTCCAGCAACCAACATTTATATCTAACTTTCCAACTGGTGGTATATAGATTCCTGCCCAATTTTCTCTTCCTATTGATACATCTCCAACCTCATTTATCCTCATTCTTTCAGAATTATTTGTCTTTATTATCAGAGAAAAAGAGTTTGATGTACCTAAATACTCTGCGCCGTTGCCTGTTGTTAATTCATTCCCACCAATGCACCAAGGGTTTGAGCATAGTCCCAATGATTCTCCTGTAATTAGATTACCGACATCATCAGCATATACACTTCTGTATCCAGTACCCGCCAAGCTGTCGCTTCTAATCCAACCGCCTACGTGCAGTTTCTCTTGAGGGTCGCTTTGCCATATACCTACTTTTTTGTCGTAGATATACATAACATCAACAGGTCCGCCTTCGGCTCCCTGTCTCGATGGTCCTCCCGAACATGCAAATTTTAAACCTGCATAGTAATTGAAAAGTGTGTCGAAAGGTCCTTCTTCATTCGTATAAGTGGCTATCCTTCCGGTTTGCCATTTATAAGTAGAATCGTAATGGTTAGACCAAAAATCAATCGAGTTATGCCCAAAAAGATTTGGAGGGTCTTCGCAATTTTCGGTTTGCATTGTTAATGTTGCCGGATAGCATACCGGCTCCGGTGATATAGTCCTGAACGAATGCAGTAACATCAGGGGTTGACTTGTTGAATCTGTTCCTGCATGATTAACTCCAATCCTGCCGTTTTGCCAAAAGTTCAGCCAAAAACCGTTTTGCGGAAATTGGAGCCATGGATTAAGCTGGGATTGCATTGTCGTAACCGCAATAAATAAATAAATAAATAAATAAATAAATAAATAAATAAATAAATAAATAAATAAATAAATGCGGCGTCTTGCCGTTGAAAAATGAAGTTTTCATTTATACCTCCATTTGTTGTTTTGAAAAATCAGTCTAAGAAAAAAAGAGAAACTAAAACCAACCACTTGGGTTTGGTAATCAACCATCATTTCAGCTCAAAGCGGTAAAATCGTTTTTTCCTGTATTGCTCATCAGCAATATAACCGCTTTTATTTCATAGTTTTATGAATTTAAACCTTAATTCAACAATAACATAAAAAACTTTTTTGAAAAATGCAAAAAAAAATATACTTTTTCAAAATTTGCACGTTACCTAATGTAGTAACACGTAAAACGGGAAAAAGTTTCATTTTTTTGGGAAAAAATTTTAGAATAAAAAAAGCCCGACAGATTCTCTCCGTCGGGCTTTTGTGCGTTATGGATTTAACGCTGAATTGTAATTGGATGAGCCGTTGAGTATTTTCCGTTGTCAATGATGACAAAGTAAGCACCATTTGCATATCCACTGACATCCAACGTTAAGTTGTTGGATCCGCGCACAGTTTTTAGCGATGATGTCCAAATCATCTTACCAACTGAATTGATTAGTGATACTTGGACATTATCCGTACGGGATTCAAAACTAACATTTAATCTGTCTTTAACAGGATTTGGATAAGTTAGCATTGAGCTGATATTAGTTGTCCCGTCGTTTACTTTAAGGGGTTCAGGAGTTAATAATATCTCGCCAATATCGTTATTATTTTTATTGCCATCGAAGTTTATATTCTTTGAATATGGTTGATAACCAAGCTTTTCAACTTTGAGCATAATTGAGCCAGTGGGTAGATTCTTCAGATTGAAAGAGCCGTCATTGCTTGTAGTAGCATATTTTTGAATTTTGCCTTCACTGTTTTCGGTATATATCACTGCTCCGGCAACTGGGACTTTATTCTGATTTGCATTGGATATTGCCTTAACAGTACCTGTAACCTGACAAATTCCCATATCAGCATTTTTTGCTTCTCCCAATGCACCAAGAATGACTTCGATACCATCTATATTTTCATTTTCCTTGACATCTATAATAGTTGCTTCATCCCAGTTCAAGACAACAGTTGAACCTTTCTTGTAAAAGCCGGGAACATTGTCTAATGTCTTCGGTACAGCTAAAAGCACATAAGGTCCTGGCATCAAAGAGATGAATTTGAATTCGCCATTCATACCTGAAATTGTAGCTCTACCATCATACATTCCGCTTGGATCTGCATTGTCGGAGTTAACATTATAAACCATAAGATAAATCCCATCCAAGGCATTACCTGATTCGTCAATTACCCTTCCAGATAATGATGACTTGTAATTTGATGGAGTATCTCCAAATACAAAGTCAATATCTGATAAATTATCCTTCAGCTCGATAATTGTTGCTTGTTCGGGATTATAAGTCTGTTTGTAGTAAAGTGGCATTTGGCATCTGTACTTATCATAAATATCTGCATCGAAAGAGTAGGCAATATATTTAAATATCTCCGGTAGTTCAATCTCATATTTTCCTTCATTATCAGTGAATGCTGATAAACTCCAGCGGTTATAATAATAATCAGGGCTATCGTTGAAGCCTTCGAACATAACCATGGCTGATACTATTGGTGAGCCGTCTTCTCTTGTAACCTTACCACTGACTTTAAACATTTTGAAATTCGGTTCTGACAAGACAAAATCAATACCTGACTTGTCTTCGGTTAATGCAATCACTTCTGCCTGTTCGTAATCATAAGTTTGTTTATAATACAAAGGTCTGTAAAGAAAACTATTCATCGTAACAACATAAGCTTTGTATTGGAAGAGTTCAGGTAATTCAAGTGAATAATTCCCTTCTGCATCTGTTTGAGTTTGATTACCCCAATATGGATTTTTCCTTGATGGCTCATTGTACAGACCTTCAAAAACAACAGTTGCATTTTCAACAGGTGAGCCATCTTCTTTTGTAACTTTACCTGAAACAGTATAATATTTAAATTCGTTATCTTTTGATAGAATGAAATCTATACCACTTATATCGCTACTTAACTTAATTTTTTCAGCTTCATCTCTATTGTATGTCTGATTGTAATATAATGTCTTCGAAATACCTGTAACTGGATCCCAATAGGCATCAATATAAGCTATATAAGTATAATTATCAGGAAGTTGAGTTTCATAATTACCTTCTTCATCTGTAAAAGCATCAAAGTAAGTATTTTTCCCAGGTTCATTCCCATCATTCAAAGCCTCAAAATGTACTGAGGTATATGGCACAGGATTACCATCTTCAGTTTTTACGCTACCTTTGACTGTAAATATACTGGGATTCTTGTAATCAACAAGTTTCATGTCAATAGTTAAATTATCCTCACATTTTACAGTGATTAATTCCGCTTTATCCCAATCAAATGCTTCAGGATAGTATTGAAAGAAACCATAGAAATCCTGAAAAATAGCATAGTATTTTCCTTCATCAACTTCTAAAGAATACTTGCCGTTTTCAACAACAGTATAAAAATTGTTTCCTCTTCCATCAGGATAGTCTTTAGAGTCTTCAGAGATAAACTGCATAAAACCGTTTGTTACAAGCTTGTTCTCAGAGTCAGTAATTGTTCCTGAGATAATCGCAGGTTTCGAGCAGGCAAAAACATTAATATTGAAATATTGTTCACCGTAAACATTCGGGTCGGTTTTTGATATTGCCTGAATCCATACTTCAAAGTAACCTTTTGCATCAGGAGTCCATGAAATTTCACCAGTTGTTTTGTTAATGGTCATCGATTTTGGTCCTGAATTAAGATAATACTCGATTTCAGCATTAAGGTCTTCCGGGTCAACAGCTTTTGCAGTATATTCATATTTTTGACCGACTATTGCTTTTTCATTTGGAACTGATGTAAATTCCAGATATCTTCCTGGTTCTACATTACTGAAATTAACAGGTGAAGTATTTGATGTTTTGGATGTGCCATCAGAAAATTTGACAACTATATAGAATGTATAATACCCTCCCTTAAAATTATGATTCTGATATGCTTGATACATCCCTCTCTCATATGTCCAATCACCTTTGGTTAACGAAGCAAAAGGTTGAGCATCTGTCATTTCGGAAATATCGTAAAAAGCTCCTTCCTGATAATAGACATTGACACCTTCCGGTGATTTATGGGTATCGTCCATAAACCACATCAGATATAAACCAGATTTTTCGTAATCAGGTTGAGCAAAAAATTGCAATTCTTTATCTTTTTGTGCTTGCAGTAAACTTCCGGATACAAGCAAAAAAGATAAAATCAATAAAAGGAATTTAATCCTTGTAAATTTTAATAAGTACATATAAACCTCCAAAAATAATTGTTAATAATTTATTTTAATGGATCCAACAATTTCAAGTTTTTTAAGAACCTTTACAAGATAATTACACAAAATAAAAAATTTTGTGACAAAAATTTGTTTTTTAAAAAATAATTAGTTAGTTTTGAATAAAATAATTGAATAATATTATTGAATAGTTTTATTGATATGATTGAAAAGGTAGATAAAAACTTCGAGAAAGCCATATTAGATGCGGCAGAAAAGCTATTTCTTGAAAAAGGATTTTCGATGACTTCCACAATAGAAATAGCAAAAGAAGCCGGTTGTAATCAATCTATGGTTCATTATTATTTTAGAACAAAGGACAAGTTATTTGATGCAATCTTTGAAAATAAAGCAAATTTGATTATAAATACGATAATCAGTAATTGGAATTCTGAAATTCCTATTAAAGAGAATTTGAAAAATGCTATTGAAGCACATTTCGAAATATTAAGGGAAAATCCTAAAATCCCTTTCCTGATTTTTAATGAACTTACAACTAATCCTGAAAGATTAAAAAAAATTGTAGATAAAATACAGAATATTAAAGAGTTATTCTTTCCTAAATTTGTAAATGACCTAAAAAAAGCAATTGAATCAGGTGAAATTAGAAAGACAGAACCTATAGATTTTATCGTTTTACTTGTTTCGCTGAATGTTATTCCTTTTGTTGCAAAACCCTTGATACAAAGTATTGCGATGATGAATGACAAAGAATTTGAAGAATTTATTAAGGTCAGAAAACAAGAAAATGTCAGAATAATTTTAAAAAGTCTGGAAAATAACTAAAGAAGAAAAAATGATTTTGCAAGATAAATAACCGGGACAGATTATGAGAATATTAATTTTTGTTTCATTAACATGGCTATGCTTGTTGCCATTAAAAGCAGAATTGACAATTGATAATTGTCAGAAAAAAGCTTACGAGAATTATCCATTAGTAAGGCAATATGATTTATTGGAAAAGTCAAAAAGCTATAACATATCAAATGCAAATAAGTTATATCTGCCTCAAATATCCGTATCGGGAAGAGCGACTTATCAGTCAGATGTTGTGGAAATTCCATTCAAGTTTCCATTATTTACTTTTGACGAAATATCAAAAGACCAATACCAGGTAGTTGGTGAAATAAATCAGATTGTCTGGGATGGAGGAGCTGTATCAGGGCAGAAAAATATAATAAATGCAACAAGTGAAATTGAAAAAAATAAATTGTCTGTTGAATTATATAATTTAAAAGACAGGATTAACCAATTATTTTTCGGAATATTGCTTATAAGAGAATCAATTAAAAGAAACGAGCAATTAATCCTGGAATTGGAAAAAAATTTAGAAAGGGTAACTTCATTGTGGGAGAATGGGGTTGTATCTGAAGCCGATGTGAATTCTCTAAAAGTTGAAATTATTAATGCTAACCAGAGAAAAACAGAACTGAAAGGAAATGAAAAATCATATAGAAAAATGTTATCAATTCTAATCGGAGAAGATATTGATGACAACCAGATTTTGATTGTCCCCTCAACTACGGAGGATTCAAATGAGTTCAAAAATTCAAACTTAAATAATTTATTAACAAAGCGACCTGAAATTGAACTATTCCAGGCACAAGAAAATTTATTTAGCCATCAGACAGAAAACTTGAATAACGGAAGATATCCAAAGATTGGTTTATTTTTTCAGGCAGGTTACGGCAGACCAGGCTTCAATCTGCTGAAAAATGATTTCTCATTCTACTACATTGGCGGTATAAGGTTGTCTTGGAATTTGAGCAGTTTTTATAATGTTTATAACAACGAAGAGTTATTAATCATAAATAAAAAATCAATAGAAGTACAAAAGGAGAATTTTTTGTTTAATAACAACATTAAATACAATCAATATAAAGTTGAGATTGAGAAATATAATGAATTACTGAAAAACGATGACGAAATTATTAGTCTGAGATATAAGATTAAACAATCTTCTGAAGCCAGACTTGAAAATGGAACAATATCAATAACTGACCTTATTCATGATATTAATGCTGAGAATTTGGCAAAACTAGATAAAACAATTCATGAAATTCAATTATTGCTGTCAATTTATAATTACAAGTTCTTAGTAAATGAATAGAGAAAAACAAATTGCTTTTAATAAATAACATTATGATTACGAAGATAATTAAAAAATATAAGGGTAAATATATGAATCAATATCAAAAAATAATATTAGCACTGATTATAACTTTTTTTGTTGGTTGTAGTAGTGAAAATAATGATTACATTGC